>JASHVC010000581.1 GCA_030039655.1 Xanthobacteraceae bacterium
GAGCGGTTGATCGAGATGCTGCGCTCGTTTGGCGCCACGCGGCGCCAAATCTTCCTCAAGGTATCGCTGCCTTCGGCAGTACCCTTCATTCTGGCCGGCCTCAAGCTCGGCATCGGCCGTGGCCTGATCGGCGTCGTGGTGGCGGAATTGTTCGGCTCGCGCGCCGGCCTCGGCAACCTAATCAGCCAGTCGGCCGACGCCTTCAATATGCCGGACCTGTTCGCCGGCGTCGTGCTGCTGGCGTTCGCCGGCATCGTGATGACCGCGGGATTCGGCTGGCTCGAGCAGCGGCTCGTGCCATGGACGCGGGACTAGCCTATGAGCAAACTTGCGATCTCGCGTCTGAATAAATCGTTCGGCGACCTGGACGCGCTCCGCGGCATCAATCTTGCGGTCGAGCGCGGCGAGTTCATTTCGGTGGTCGGGCCGAGCGGCTGCGGCAAGACGACGTTTCTGCGCATCATCGCCGGGCTCGAGCAGGCAACCTCCGGCGAAGTGGTGTTAGACGGCCACGCCGTGCGCAAGCCCGGCAATGACCGCGGCTTCGTGTTCCAGAACGACAGCCTGTTGCCGTGGCGCACCGTCCTCGACAACGCCATCATCGGCCGCGAACTCGCCGGGCCTGTCCGTCCCGCCGACCGCAAGGACACCATGGAGCTGTTGAAGCTCGTCGGGCTCGAAGGTTTCGAACACTATCACCCGCGACAGCTTTCCGGCGGTATGCGCCAGCGCGTCAACCTCGCGCGCGCGCTCGCCATCGATCCCGAAATCCTGCTGATGGATGAACCGTTCGCCGCGCTCGATGCGCAGACGCGCGAGATCATGCAGACAGAACTGTTGCGCATCTGGGAACGCGGGCAAAAGACCGTGCTGTTCGTCACCCACCAGATCGACGAGGCGGTCTTTCTCTCCGATCGCGTGCTGGTGTTTGCCCGACGCCCAGGCCGCCTGCAAGCGGAAGTGAAGATTCCGCTGCCACGGCCGCGCAACCTGGCGATCAAGCGCACCGGCGAATTCGTCGCGCTGGTCGATCGCATCTGGCGGATGATCGAAGACGACGTGCGCGCCGCGGCGCTTTACGAGAACGCGTAAGTTATTTCACCCGCGCCAGATAATAGGCGAGATCGAGAATCTGCTCGTCGGTGATCTGCGGGACCACATCCGCCATGGCGGCGTCATAACCGCGGCGCGAGTTGTCCTTGTAGCCGCGTAGCGCCTTGACCAGATAATCCTCGCGCTGGTCGGCGATGCGCGGCACGTTCTGCTGTCCGGCAAAATTCGGCGTGTGGCAGACGTTGCAGTGGTTCCGCTCGGCTATCGCGCGGGCGCGATCCATGCGAGCAGCATCGACGGGGCCGTCGGCGGGCTTCGGCGGCGGCAGTTTGGCGATGGCGTCCGCGAAGTTGCGCAGATCGTCGTCGGAAAGCCCCTTGGCCATCTCATTCATCGGATCGACGACGCGCATGCGCTCGCGGAACATCAGCAGCTGGACCGTCACGTAGAAAGCCGGCTCGGCGCCGAGCGACGGAACTCCGGGATTTTCCGACTGGCCGTTCTGGCCGTGGCAAGCGAGGCAGACCGGAAGCCGCGCCTGCACGGTCTGCGCCGCTGCGGGAAGCACAGTGAGGCATCCCAACGCCAGCGCGACAGCCAGAGCGAGCGCCGAGTTGCGCAACAGCGGTCTCCAATTCCTCACAAAAAGCTCGGGGGCGGCATCCCGCCCTCGATCAATTCGCCGGCGGCGATCAGCGATTACCGCTCCGCCGTCTTCTTGGAGCCGTAGGTGACGCGATACACCGCGCCGTTCCAATCGTCGGAGATCAGCATGGAGCCGTCTGGCATGTTCATCACGTCGACCGGCCGACCGATGTAGTTGTTGTTCACCAGGAAGCCTGTGATGAACGGCTCCACCGATTTCACCGTACCGTTCCGGTTCAGCATGACCACCGCAATGTCGCCGCCAAACTTGACGGTTTTGTTCCATGAGCCGTGTCGCGCGACAAAGATCTGGTCGCGGTACTCGGACGGAAACATCGTGCCGGTGTAGAACTTCATGCCCAGCGCGGCGGCGTGCGGCCCCATGAGGGCGACCGGCGGCACGAATTCGCTGCAGCTATGGCCCCAGCCGAATTCGATGTCGGGAATGTTGCCCTGATGGCAAATCGGCTCACCGAAATCCTCGCCGACCTTGGTGATCCGATTGAGCTTGTCGTTGGGCAAATCCTCAGAGAGCCAGTCGCGGCCATTGTCCGTGAAATAGAGTTCATCGTTTCGCGGATTCCAGTCGAACCCCACGGTGTTGCGAATGCCGAAGGCGATGACCTCGACGCTGCTACCATCGAGATTCATGCGGCGAAGCTGGCCGTGGTCCTTGTCATGCGCGACGTTGTTGCCCGGCTGGCCGACCTCGAAATACAACTTGTTGTCCGGGCCGATGGCCAGATATTTCCAGCCGTGCGCCTCGTCCTTCGGCAGATCGCTGTAGATGACGGTCGGCTTTGGCGAGGCGTCCAGTTTGTCTTCGACGTTCTCGATCTTGGAAATCTGTGACAGCTCGGCGATGTAGAGCGTGCCGTCCTTGAACGCCACGCCGTTCGGACGGTACAGCCCCGAGACCAGGACCTTTACCTCGCGCTTCCCATTCTTGTTGACGATCGCATAGACCTTGTCCTGAAGACGCGAGCCGACAAATACGGTGCCCTTGGCACCCAAGGCCATCGAGCGCGCATTCGGCATGCCGCTGGCATAGAGCTCGATATGGAAACCGCGCGGAGCGCTGAGTTGATCGACCGGCACCTTGTCGGCCGCCGTGGCCAGTGGCGGCGACGGCACCGGCGCAAGCTTCGCGGCGGCCGCGTTGTTATCGGGTCGCCCGATCAGCGGCGACCCGGGTGGCAGCGGTTGGCCAGCCTGCTGCGCCAACGCCGCCGTAGCGAAAAGACCTAGAGCCCCGGCCAAAGACAGGCCGGCTGTCATGTATCGCATCATAATTGTCCTCCCATCTCGGAAGTCCGAGACTCGGCTTCCTTGACGCCAGTGTCGGCTATTTCCACCCCCACTTGCAATCGGGATTGACGCCAAATTGAGCACCTGTCCTTCTTGGGCTTACCGCAAAGAACGGCGGGCACATTGCCACGGCCTCGCTTGCTCTCTTTTCATCGGCGGCAAATCAGGGCATTGTGGGGTTGAACAACAACAACTTTCTGGAGGAACCCGTGAGCAAACGTATTACGCGGCGCAACATCAACGCCGGAATTGGCGCCGCACTCATTTCTCCCGCACTGAACGGAGTTCGTGCGTTTGCCCAGGGCGGCGAGCCAATCAAAATCGGCTTCGGCATGGCGCTCACGGGGCCGCTGGCGGTGAATGGCCAGCAGGCACTGCTCGGCACACAGATTTGGGCCGAGGAAATCAACGCCAAGGGTGGCCTGCTCGGGCGTCAGGTTCAGCTCATCCACTATGACGATCAATCCAATCCGTCGACGATCCCCGGCATCTACACCAAGCTTCTCGACGTCGACAAAGTCGATATCGTCCTCAGCGGTTACGCGACCAACATGATCGCGCCCGCCATCCCGATCGTCATGCCGAAGAACAAGGTATTCATCAGCCTGTTTGGGCTCGACGCTAACGCCGAGTTCAAATATCCGAGATACTTCTCGTTCATACCGACGGCGGGACCGAACCCGAAGGCGACGATCAGCGAAGGATTCTTCCAAGTCGCGGCGGCGCAGAATCCCAAGCCGGCGACTGTTGCAATCGCGGCCGAGGACGCCGAGTTCTCGCGCAATGCGGCCGAGGGCGCCCGCGACAATGCCAAGCAATATGGCTTCAACGTCGTCTACGACAAGACTTACCCGCCGAACACGACCGACTTCTCGCCGATCATCCGCGCGATCCAGGCCGCCAACGCCGACTTGGTGGTGGTGTGCTCCTATCCGCTAAGTTCGGTGGGCATGCTCTTGTCCGCTAACGAACTCGGGCTGAAGCCGAAAATGTTCGGCGGCGCCATGGTCGGCCTGCAGGCGACGGCGCTGAAGGCCAAGCTCAAGACCCATCTCAACGGCGTGGTCAACTACGACAACTGGGTGCCGTCGGCGAAGATGATGGCGCCGGCCGCGGACTTCTTCAAAAAGTATCAGGCGCGGGCACCGGGACTGGGTATCGACCCGCTGGGCTACTATCTCGGCGGCTGGGGTTATGCCCGCATGCAGCTCGTGGCCGACGCCGTCAACGGCGCTAAGAGCCTCGACGATGCGAAGCTTGCCGATTACCTGAGCGGTCATACCTTCAACACCATCATGATCGACGGCATCAAATTCGGCAAAAACGGAGAATGGGTCGAGGCCCGTCAGCTTCAGGTGCAATATCACGACATTACTGATGCTGCCGACCTCGAAACCTGGCGAGGCATGAGCTACCAGAACGTGCTCACGCCACCGAGCGAGGCGACCGGCAAGGTGATCTATCCATTCGAGAAGGCGCTGGGATAAGGCTGCTCGCGCTCCTCCCACCGCACATCTGAAGACGACAATGGCAATGTGCCCGAGGACTAGAATGACAATGTAAATGAAACAGAAACCCGCTTTGTGGAGGAAATCATGACCCATCGCATGTCGCGGCGCACTGTAAATACCGGAATCGGCGCCGCCCTGATCTCGCCCGCTTTGGTGGGCAGGCCCGCTTTCGCGGACGCTGAGCCGATCAAGATCGGTTTCAGCATGGCGCAGACCGGCTCGCTCGCGGGAGCCGGCCAGCAGGCGCTGCTCGGCACCAAGATTTGGGAGGAAGACATCAACGCCAAGGGCGGCCTGCTCGGCCGGCCGGTCAAGCTTGTCTACTACGACGATCAGACCAATCCGGCGAACATTCCCGGCATCTACACCAAGCTGATGGACGTGGATAAATGTGATCTCGTCATCGGTCCTTATGGGACCAACTTGGTGGCGCCAGCCATTCCGGTCGTCATGCAAAAGGGCAAGGTCTTTGTCGGATTGTTTGCTCTCGATGCGAACGGCGAATTCCACTACCCGAAATATTTCTCCATGCTGCCGTCCGGACCGACTCCGAAACAGTCCTTCACCGAAGGATTCTTCGAAGTCGCAATGGCGCAGAACCCGAAGCCCCAAACCGTGGCGATCGCGGCCGAGGATGCCGAGTTCTCGCGCAATTGCGCCGACGGCGCCCGCGACAATGTGAAAAAATTCGGCCTGAAAACCGTCTACGATAAAACCTACCCGCCGGCGACGACCGACTTCTCGCCGATCATCCGCGCGATCCAGGCAGAGAATCCGGATCTCGTCATTATCTGCTCATATCCGAACAGTTCGGTTGGAATGCTGCAGTCCGCCAACGAGTTGGGTCTCAAGCCCAAGATGATGGGCGGCGGCATGGTCGGGCTGCAATACACCGCCATCAAGAGCAAGCTAAAGTCCAAGCTCAACGGCGTCGTGAACTACGAAACCTGGGTGCCGTCGCCGAAGCTGATGGCGCCGGCGGCGGACTTCTTCAAGAAGTACCAAGCGCGTGCGCAAGGCATCGATCCGCTTGGCTACTATCTCGGCGGCTGGGGCTATGCCTATCTGCAAGTTTTGGCCGATGGGGTGACCGGCTCGAAGAGTATCGACGACGACAAGATCGCGGATTATCTGCGCAGCAATGCGTTCGACACCATCATGGCCTCGGGCATCAAGTTCGGCAAAAACGGCGAATGGACCAAATCTGAGATGCTGCAGGTGCAATATCACGGCATCACAGACGCCGCGGACCTCGAGACTTGGCGAGGCATGAGCTATCAGGCCGTGCTTACGCCGGCCGATGAGAAGACCGGCAGCCTCATCTATCCCTACGAAAAGGCCTTGGGATAAAGCAGCGTGATCCCTATCCTCCCCCGCTCGCGGGGGAGGATTTGTTTTGCGGCCGAGAGTTTTAAGCGATTCGATGTTGTTACCCACATCCCTGGTCGGTTCTTACCCGCAGCCGGAATGGCTGATCGACCGCGACAAGCTGTCGAAGCAGGTGCCGCGCGTACGTGCCGGCGACCTCTGGCTCGTCGCACTCGACAAGCTGGAAGCCGCCCAGGACGACGCCACGCTTCTGGCCATCCGCGACCAGGAGCGCGCCGGACTCGACATCATCACCGACGGCGAGCAGCGCCGCGAAAGCTATTCCAACCGCTTCGCCACCGCCCTCGACGGCATCGACGTGGAAAAGCCCGGCACTACCATCAATCGCAGCGGCAAGCCCATTCCGGTGCCGCGCGTGGTCGGGCCGATCCGGCGCACGCGTCCGATCGAGCTCCGCGACCTGAAAGTGCTGCGCGCCAATACCGACCGCCCCATCAAGGCGACGGTCCCAGGCCCCTTCACCATGGGCAAGCAAGCGCAGGACGACTACTACAAGGACGAGGAAGCCGTAGCGCTAGCCTATGCGGACGCCGTGAATGCCGAGATCAAAGATCTCTTCGCCGCCGGCGCCGATGTGGTGCAGATCGACGAGCCGTGGATGCAGCAGCATCCCGAGAAGGCGCGGCAATATGGCCTAAAGGCGCTCAACCGCGCGCTCAATGGCGTGGCCGGCACAATCGCGGTGCACCTGTGCTTCGGCTATGCGGCGGTGGTGCACGACAAGCCGACGGGCTACTCGTTCCTCGCGGAACTTGAAAACTCGAAGGCTCAGCAGATATCCATCGAAGCCGCGCAGCCGAAGCTCGATCTCGCGGTCTTGCGGCAGCTGCCGAGCAAAACCATCATTCTGGGGGTCATAGACTTGGCGGACATGACCGTCGAGACGCCGCAGATCGTGGCCGACCGCATCCGGAGGGCGCTCGCCCATGTGCCGGCAAACCGAGTGGTGGTGGCGCCCGATTGCGGTATGAAATACCTGCCGCGCGCAGTGGCCTTTGCTAAGATGAAGGCGATGGCTGAAGGCGCAGCGATGGTGCGGCACGAACTAAACGGTGCGTGAGTTCATATGTGAAGAGTTCGCGCTTATTGTTCGCGGACCGAAGATTAAGGGAGACCACGATGCCTAATGCAACCGAACAGACTTTGACCGACATCGTGCGCCAGCGATGGAGCGACATTCCCGATCCGCGGCTGCGGCAGGTGATGCAGGCTTTGGTCAAGCACGCCCACGCCTTTGTGCGCGAGATCGAGCCGACCTCGGCCGAATGGGCCACGGCCATCGATTTCCTCACCCGCACCGGCCAGATGTGCGACGACAAGCGTCAGGAAT
>JASHVC010000041.1 GCA_030039655.1 Xanthobacteraceae bacterium
TTTGTCCATGCCTTCTATAATTTCGGTAATGCTCCCTGGGGGGACCTGAAGGCGCCGGTGGAAGAGGTGATGGCACAGTTGCCGCTACCTTCGGTCGCCCGCCCTGCCGCCGAGTGACCTTGGACGTTATCTTGTGCGGGCGATAAAGCGGTTCGGCACGTCGACAGCGGTATTCCCCGCCTTGCGGTGTGCTTCCAGGATATAAGGCAAGGCACGTTTTCGCGATTCCACGATCGCGTCGTAGTCCTCAAGATCAGTTACGTTGTGCCGAGCCAGCCTTTTTTGGAGATGTCGAATATGATCCCGTCGGGATCCTTGAACTTTCGCTCGAAGTTTTCCTTTTCCTGATCATTGCCGAGATCGAAGAAGAATGTTCCGCCCGCGTCTTCGATCCGCTTTTGCGTTGTTGCGATGTCATCGACCTGGAAACCGAAGTGATGGGCGCCAACAAAGGTTTTGGCGTCGTCAAGGCAGGAGCCGCGCTTCCCGAAATAATTCAACAGCGCCAAATTGATGGTGCCGTCGCTCAGATAGATCGCGGCGGCGAAATCGAGTGTTTCCTGCCCGACGCGCTTCAGTTCGAACACGCTCTCGTAAAACTTTGCGGACTTTTCGAGGTCGCGCACCACCAGGGCAAAGTGCCGAAGCTGTGCCATTGAGATGGTTCCTTTCTAGGAAGTTTGCAATGAAGTCTTCGGCTGCCGGATCGTGGCGCGGGTCAGTTGGCTTGCACAAAATCGTCGGTGAAATAGTCGGCGACCGGAAGCTTTTTCTGGACTCCGCCATACTGGGCGAGGATGTCCTGGGACTTTTCGATCACTTCGGGCGACATCCAGCCCGGCGGCTTACCCTTCCCCCAATCCGGATCGAGCAGATCGAACGACAACGTAAGGGTTCGCAGCACAACCGGACGGTTCAACGTCGGCGAGCGCTTCATGAGCGAGTCGATTGCGCCCTCCGGATCGTTGCGCGCCGCCGCAATCGATTCATTCATTGCCATGATCATCCGGCGGACCAGATCGGGGGACTTCTTGATGGTGTCGTCGCTGGCAATAAGCGAGAGGCCAGGAATGTTCACGCCCTCGTTGGCATACGGCAGAGTGGCGGCCTTGAAGCCCTGACCCTCGAGAATCGAGACCACCAAGAAGCCAAACGAGTCGATGCCGTCCACGCTATGGGTCAGGATTGAGGTCATCTTAGCGGCGGGCTCCATGCTGACAAGCTGGACTTTGCCTTCAAGTCCGGCCTTCTTGATCAGGGCCGGGAGGATCTGTGACGAGGCGCCGCCAGGCGAAAAGCCGATCTTGGCGTCGCCCATGTCGGCGAATCGTTTCCAGCCTTTCTCCGCCGGAAAAACAATCGCCAGCGCGCTCTGACGCAGATAGCCGGCAACTATCTTTATCGGCATGCCCTGGGCTATGAAGCCCATGACGGCCGCGGTGTCGGCGGTGCCGAACGTCACCGATCCATTGCCGACGGTCTGCGCAGTGACTGCGGATCCTTTGCCCTCGAGCACTTCCAGATCGACGCCTGCTTTCTGGAAGATGCCCTTGTCGAGGCCGTAGTACCAGATCGCGTGGTACCCGCTATTGACCCAATCGAGCCGCAGCGTCGCCTTGTCGGCTGCCGATGCAGGAAAAGTACCCAGCAACGCTCCTGCGGCGAGGGCCGCGGCGTGGATATATGCGGAGAACTTCTTGATCCTGGCCATCATTGTCCAGCTCCTCCAGATCGGATCAATGCGGATGCGTCCGCTGTGACGCGTGCCACGGAATAGCGATCCGCTCAAGTATCTCGATAAGATAGAAGAATGCCATGGCCAGCGCAGATAGGACGACGAGCGTAGCAAACAGCAGCGCCGTGTTCAGGTTGCCCGAGGCCTGGACCAGCATGTATCCGAGGCCCTTGTCGGAGCCGACGAACTCGCCCGTCAAAGCGCCGACCACCGCCAGCGAGGATGCCACCTTCAGACCGCCGAAGATCGCCGGCAGCGCGTGCGGCAGGCGCATTTTCCAAAAGATGCGGTGCGGCGGCGCGCCCATCGAGCGGGCCAGTTGCAGCATCGCCGGGTCGATGCTTCGCAGTCCGACGATCGTATCTATCACGATCGGGAAGAAAGCGATCAGGAAGGCGACAGCCACCTTGGGGACGACGCCAAAACCGAACCAAACAATGAAAAGCGGAGCGAGTGCGATTTTGGGGATACTCTGAGTTGCAACCATCGGCGGATAGACGAGTCGCTCGAGCAGCGGTGAAATCACAATCATCATCGCGAGCGGAATGGCGAATAAGGCTGCTATGATGAAGCCGGCTAGGATTGTTGCGGTGGTCCACCAAGTTTGGCTCAGGATGGTCGCAAAGTTGTTGGCGAGCGAAACAAACACCGGTCCGGGCCCCGGCAAGAGATATTGGGGCATGGCAAACAGCCAGACAATCATTTCCCACACCGCGAACACGATCGCGAATGAGCCGGCCGTCCACAATAACGGGTGTATGCGACCGTACATGGTCTAAGCTCGGATAACTCCCATGTCCTGGAACAGATGATTGACCCGATTGATCGCCTCTGTAAAGGCAGGGTGCTCGCGTGCATCGAGTCCGCGCGGCCTCGGCAGGTCGATGTCGATTATCTCGCGCACACGGCCGGGGCGCGGGGTCATGACGATGATCCGATCAGAGAGAAAGACCGCCTCGTCGATACTGTGGGTCACGAAAACGACGGTCTTGCGGGAAGATTGCCAGATCGACTGCAAGTCGATCTGCAGCTGCGCACGGGTCAAGGCGTCGAGCGCGCCGAACGGCTCATCCATGAGCAGAAGGGGAGGATCGTGAACGAGCGCGCGACAAATCGCTACTCGCTGCCGCATGCCCCCTGATAACTCCCAAGGGTATTTCTGCTCAAAGTCGCCAAGCCCCACCGACCGGATCAACGCGCGAGCCCGGTCCCGGTGCGGTTCGGCTTTCAAGCCACGCATCTCGAACTGGAAAAGCACATTGCCGAGCACGGTGCGCCAATCCAGCAGCAGGTCACTCTGAAATACGATACCGACGTTCGTATAGGGAGCGAGGATCGGCCGGCCATCAATGCGGGCCGCGCCATTTGTCGGCTGGATCAAGCCGGCAATGATCGACAGCAGCGTGCTTTTCCCGCAGCCGCTTGGCCCCAACAGGGAGATGAATTCGCTGGCACCGATTTCAATGCTGACACCATCGACCGCAAGCGTGGATGCGCGGTCGCGGGTACTGAATGTTTTTGAGATGCCGTCCAGTTCGATGAAGATAGCGCGCTCTTGGCCCGCAATGCCTTGTACCGCCCGTACCATCGTTCGCGCCTATGTGCAGTTTGGACCGCTTCCGCCTGACCCACCGCTTGGTACCGACGATCCGATTACTCCTGCACGCGCCATGGCCTCAATCACGGCCGCCGGCCGCACTGGCGTTGCGAAGGTTTCGAATCCAAGAGGTCGCAGAGCGTCGCACACCGCATTGGCCAATACGACGGGAGGAGCAATCGCGCCACCTTCACCCAATCCCTTGACGCCGAGTGAATTCAACGGCGACGGCGACTGGCGGTGAAGCACCTCGATGGGCGGGATATCCGTGGCGGTCGGAATGAGATAGTCGGCCAGCGATCCCGTGAGCAACTGCGCTTGGTCATCAAAGACGATTTCCTCCAGCAAACCGCCGCCAAGTCCCTGAACGACGCCGCCTAAGACTTGGCCCTCCGCGAGTTCGGGATTGATCAGAACCCCCGCATCGTGGACGACTACATATTTTCGGATCGATGGCGACCCCGTGGCGCGATCAATCTCGATAATTGCAGCATGCACGGCATACGACCAAGTGACCGTCGGCGGTTCAAAATAGGCGGTTGTCTCCAAGCCGGGCGCCACGTTTGGCGGCCGCCCGTGATCCCAGCCCGGTCGTGCCGCCTGGGCCACTTGCTCAAGGGTCATGCTCATTGCCGGGACTCCGCGCACCGCTACTTTCCCATCGCGTAGTTCCAGGTCTTCGATGGCACATTCGAGCGCATGACCTGCTATGGCCTTGACTTTGCGTTGCAGCTCTTCGCTCGCCAGGACGATCGCCGAGGAGGAATTGACCGCGCTCCGGCTGGCAATCGTTCCGTAGCCCATGGCAATTGCCCCGGTGTCGCTAAGCACGACTGTCACTTTATCCGGCGTAACGCCCCACGCATCCGCCGTCACCTGAGCAAATATTGTCTGGTGCCCCTGACCCTGAGCGCAGGCGCCGGTCGCAACATAGATCGCGCCCGAAGGATCGATGCGTACGGTCGCACCTTCAAACGGCCCCGCACCGGTTCCTTCAACGTAGCAGCCCAGGCCCAATCCAACAAAGCGGCCCTGTCGCCACGCTTCCGCTTGTTCATGCCGGATGGCGGCGAGCCCGCCAAGGGCATCGAGTGCTTGTTTCAACGCCGCCGGATAATCGCCGCTGTCATATACGATCGGGACGCCGTCGCGATATGACAATCCGACCGCATAAG
>JASHVC010000582.1 GCA_030039655.1 Xanthobacteraceae bacterium
TGACGCATGAGCCGGCTGAGGAGCCGCGCGGCATCGAGGCTGGTGCGGCGGTCGCTGCTGTTGAACGCGAACCGCGCAATCGACAAGCCGACGCCCCGTTTTTCCGCATCGTCGACGGCGCGGTTGAGATCGCGCCAGAACGCCTCGTGCACCAGCAGCCCGGTGTCGGGATCGATCATGCCCTTGGCATCAAGCGATCTGAGCATGCGACGGAGCCGCTCGCCAAAAGCATGCAGCCGCACGAACGGTAGAAAGCGCTCGACGAGCCGTTCCGCGCCCTCCTGGATACGCTCGAGATTGGGAAGACGCGCGGCGAACTGCTCGACGACGCCCGGATGACCGCCGAGCACGGCGACCGGCAGATCGCGAAAACGCACGTCCTCGACCAGCAGGGTCAACAGCGCCTCGACGATGCGCGGGCCGAATCCGTCGCCGATCACCATGCCGTTAATGTCGCGGGCGTTAAGCGCACGCGAGGCGCTCTGCACGCTGAGCGCCCCGACGACGCCGACCTGTTGGCCCAGCGCCACCGACAGCAGCGGGTAAGAACGGCCGCGGCCGGCGAGCAACACCGTCGCCTCGTCAAGCGGATCGGATTTCGGCAACTCGGGCGGAACCTCGCCGCGCGTGGCTACCGTGCGAGATCGGCGCAGAACCGTGCTGTGCAGCGTACGCATGCGCAATGCTGACGCCAGGCGCGCGGCGATCCGCTCGACCGGCGCGTTCACAGCGATGGACAGTGCCTCCGGCACCGCGACGGCGGCATCTTCACGCAGGCGAGCGACCACCGGCATGTAGGTGCCGTCTCGTCGCTTGAGCCGGTCGTCGAGCGCCTTGGAGAGCACCTGGGCGTGCGTTGGATCGCCGCAAGAGTCAGCGAGCACAACGGCTTCCGGCATGACCGAGGACAAAGCGGCTATGGCGTCGGCCCAATTGGTTTCGACGACGGGAAAGGCGCCAGCGGTGCGCAACGCCTCAAGGACGTCAGGCGCTGGACTGTCGGTAACGACGACAAACGAACCTTGCAGCGCCATGACGGATTGCCAGCACCAAATACGCGATACTCGATACGCGACCCTTGGCGAACCATGCCAAAACGCTGTTAACGGTGTGTCAACAAGCCGGCGTTTTTCAGATTATGGCCGCGGCGGATCCCGTTCCGTGCGATCGCGGAACGCCGCGGCGACGATCGGATTGGCTCCAACCGCTGTCAGCGCGGCTCTGACGGCGTCGCGCTTTATGGAATTCCCAATCAACCGTTGGCCGATGACCGGATCGGGCAGGGCGGCGATAGTCGCGCCGCCATCGATGCGGCCGACGGTTTCCTGCAGCTCCTGCAGCGGGAACCGATAACCGCCGACGCTGGCAATGCCTGACGGTGGGCCGGTCACGACCATTGATTTCGTCGCTGAATCGACCCGGCACGTGTAGCCGGTATCGACGAGCCCGAAACGATCGATCCGGAAATGGGGCAGACCGGATCGCTCGATCCCGGGCGGGAACGGAAAACGCGGCACCATCGGTCCGCGCAACGCGACGGTGTTCGCCTGCGTGCGCAACAACTCCGCGACGACGACCGCACCCGAACTGCCGCGCGGTACCGCGACCGCCCCAAACGGAATCGGTGCCGGCCGGCCGTTTGAGCCGCGGCGCGCAGCAACCAAAGCCGCTTCGCCGAAAATCTGAACGTCGACCAGATCGGTATCTTTCTCGCGCCAACCTGGGCTCGTTGCCAAACGGTCCGGCGAACGCCACGTGCCGACGACGGTGCCACCGCCGGCGCGCGCGAACACGTCTGCTTCGGAAAGGCGCAGCGCCACCAGTCCGGGCACGATCAATGTCTTGCACTTTTCCTCGCGCCATTGCTGCGCCAGCACATCGGCATCGAAAGGGTGGTGGAGCGAAAGGATGCCGCCGCTGAGCAGCCACGGCATCAGCGTCAAGCTGACGCCGGCGAATGACGAAGGCGCCATGGTCGACAGAATGCGAGCGTCCTGTCCGACTCCGGCTTCCAGCGTGACGCCAAGACCACCAGCGAGCATCTCCACGTGGTTGCGCGCGACCGGCACGATACCGTTCTCGCCCGTATCGAAGGTAATGAGCGCAACATGCGCCGTGGGGTTGATTTGTCGCTCGCGCTCCAGCGGCGGGATCGGATCGAGCCGCTCGACTTTGTACAGATCGTCGAACGGCACCACGCCGTCGGGCAGCTTCTGGCCAAATCCGCACACGTAGCGGATGGAAAAGATCTCGGATGCAATACGCATGGCGAATTCGCCATAGTCAAAGCTGCCGACCTTTCCGCAGGTGACCAGCGCCTTGCCGCCGATACCTCCCAGCGCGGCGAGCGTATCGGAGCGCCGCCAAAGCAGCGGCAGCGGAGCGGCGATCATGCCGGCGCGGAGCACACCGAGGATCGCTAGAACATTCTCGACGACGTTCGGCATCTGGATGCCGACGATCGCGTCGGTCGTCAGACCCATTCGCCGCAAACGGCCGGCGATGGCCGCCACCATGCGGTCAGCCTCGGCGTAGGTGAGGCGGCGCGGCGGAGTGCCGGTGACCGACCGGCGATTGGGCGCATCGGTCAGCGCCAGCTTGTCGGGATGTTTCGAGGCGACGCGGCGGAACACCTCATCGATGGTGGCACGGCGTTGGCCTTGCAGTTGCTGCGCCGCAACTCGTGTATCGCCGAGGATCATTGCCGCGCCCGCGCCGGTTGATGCCACCAGGTTTCCGGCAGATAGCCGAACAGAGATGTGCGTGCCGGGTGCTCGATATAAGCCCAACGCGCGACCCACTGGCGGGAAAGATAGAACAACGGCACCACGTAGCAACCGGAAATCAGCACGCGGTCGAGCGCACGCACCGCATCCACGAATGCGTCGTGCTCGCGGGCCTGCAGCAGCGCCGCAATCATGGCGTCGGCTGCCGGGCTGCGCACGCCCATGTAGTTGCGCGTTCCCTGCGCGTCAGCGGCGGCCGATCCGAAATAGAAGCTCTGCTCGTTGCCGGGTGAAAGCGATTGCTCCCAGCGGTATTGGATCATGTCGAAATCGAATGAAAGGCGCCGCTGTTCGTATTGCACGTCATCGACCATGCGCACGCGCGCCTCGATACCGGCGCGCGCCAGCTCGTTGGAAAACGCGATCGCAAGCCGCTCTTGGTCCCTGGTCGTCACCATGATCTCAAAACTGAGCGGGCGCCCGCTGGCGCGGTCCCGCAGCGTCGTGCCGCTCAGCCCATAGCCTGCGGACTGCAACAAAGTCAGGGCCTGACGCAGCGCTGCGCGATCATTACCGGAGCCATCGCTCGCAGGGGGCGACCAAGTGCCTTCGAGCACGTCGGGGCGCACGGCGCCAGGAAACGGCGTGAGTAAAGCCCGCTCACGGTGATCGGCGGGGCGTCGATAGGCGGAAAGCTCCGAATCGTCGAAGAAGCTCGCGCTGCGCCGGTACAGGCCGTAGAAAAAGTTGCGATTGATCCATTGGAAATCGAACAACAGGGCAATCGCCTCGCGTACGCGGATATCGGCAAAAATCGGACGCCTCGTATTGAAGACAAAGTCCGTAGCGAGCTTGGGCAGCCCATTGGCAAACGTCTCCTTGACGATGCGCCCATCGCGCGCCGCCGGAATCTCATAGCCCGTCTCCCAGCGGGTCGGATCCTCTTCGCTGCGCACATCGTAGAGGCCAGCCTTGAACGCCTCGAAATACGCGTTGGCGTCGCGATAGTAATCGAAACGGACTTCGTCGAAATTCCAGACCCCGCGATTGATCGGCAGCGCGCGGCCCCAATAATTTGGGTCGCGTTTGAAGGTGATGCTTTTGCCGGTATCGACGCTGGAAACCACATAAGGACCGCTGCCGATCGGCTTGGCCAATGTGGTCTGTTCGAAAGACCCCACATCGACGGCGTGTTTCGGCAGCACCGGCATCAGACCGAGGATCAGCGGCAGCTCGCGGTCATCGCTGCCGGTCAGATCGAAACGCACGGTGCGCGGATCGATAATTTCGGCGCGAGCGACTTTTGAATAATAGGTGCGGTGATTGGGGCGGCCATGATCGCGAAGGAGCTGCCAGGAAAACACCACGTCGTCGGCCGTCACCGGCACGCCATCGGAAAAATGCGCCGCCGGATCGATGCTGAAGGTGACATAGTCGCGGGCGTCATCGGTCTCGACGTTGCGCGCGAGCAGGCCGTAGAGCGTGAACGGCTCGTCGTATCCACGCGCCATCAGACTTTCGACCACATAGCCGCGGATGGCCTGAACCGGCAGCCCCATGACGATGAGCGGATTGAGACTGTCGAACGTGCCAAGCGCGCCTTCCACCAACCGGCCGCCTTTTGGGGCATCGGGATTGACGTACGGCATGGCGGTGAAATTCTCCGGCATCGCCGGTGCGCCATGCATAGCGATGGCGTACGCCGCGCCTGCCTGCTTTTCGGGCAGGGCCAATGCACCGACGAGCACTGCGCAAAAAACGATTGGCAGGGGGTAGCGAGGTGCAGCGAACAGCATGCCTTGCATCGGGACCAATGGAACTTGCCGCTACCCGCCACATGAACCCTGCCAGCCACAAGGCAGAACAGGCCATGCGATAATTAACATAAAAGAGCGCCTCTACCGGGCGGTCGGTCACACTATCAATAGGGTGCCGCCGTTATCACCGATATTCGGCGACGGGCTTTATCAGAAGGCGCAATTGAGCTATTGGGCAGTGGGGCAAGTCACGGTGTTGCCGCAATCTGCGTCGATTGACCGTTTATCCAGGGGGCATACGCGACGTGCGGCGACGAATGCGGGGTGAATTCCCCCTTTCGGAACAACGGGCAAAGTCTGACTTTAGGCAATCTAGCTTGGGCAAGTCGACAAGCATCGATTCGCCGGCAGCAGCACGAAAGAAGGGACTGCATAACATGATCTATCGTAACGCGTGGGCGCCCGCGCGGCCAACGAACCGCACGCTCGGTGCCATCGCCAAAACGGCAGCCTTCACGATTGTGTTCGCCGTTGCCTCCGCGTCGCTCACCCTTGCGCAGCAGCCGGCACCACCAAAAAAACCGGCGGCACCGGCGCCGGCAGCTCCGGCCAAGCCTGCGCCGATGCCGCAACAGGCCGCTCCCATCCAGGCAGCGCCACAGCAGGCGGCACCGCAAGAGCAGGTACAGCTGATCTATTCGCCTTGGACCAAGTTCTGTCTGAAGAACGATAAAGATCCGAGCGCCAAACAGGTGTGCTTCACCGGCAAGGATGCACGCATCGAATCCGGTATGCCGGTGATCGCCGCCGTGCTGATCGAGCCGGAAGGCGAGCCGAAAAAAATTCTGCGCGTGACGCTGCCGCTCGGCATGCAGCTCATCCACGGCACCCGCGTCATCGTCGATCAGAACCAACCGATGACGGCACCCTACGTCATCTGTTTCACTAACGGTTGCATGGCCGATTACGAGGCCACCGCCGATTTGATTGGCAAAATGAAGAAGGGGCAGGGCTTGGTGGTGCAGGCAATCAACGCAGGCGGACAGCCCATCAGCCTGGTGTTGCCGCTGAACGACTTCGCCAAGGCGTATGACGGCCCGCCGACCGATCCAAAGGTTTTTGAGGCTGAACAACAGAAGCTGCAGGAACAGCTGCAGAAGCGCGCCGACGAGGCGCGCAAAAAGCTCGAGCAGACCCAGCC
>JASHVC010000583.1 GCA_030039655.1 Xanthobacteraceae bacterium
GTGCGGATAAAGGTTGGCGGTGGCATTGCCGGTCATAACGGCTTGCGCTCGATCTCCGAGCACGTCGGCAACGATTATCGGCGTGTGCGCATCGGCGTCGGCCATCCGGGCAACAAGGACCTCGTTCAAGGGTACGTGCTGAGCGACTTTGCCAAGAGCGAGCGGCCCTGGGTCGAAGCGCTCATTACGATCCTTGCCGACAATGTCGACGTTCTCGTTCGCGGCGAGGACGCGAGTTTTCAGAACAAGATCCATCTCGCCATGGCCGCCAAGGGATTTGGTGACGAGAAGAGCGAAGACGACGACAAGAATTGAAAATCAAGCGATCAGAAAATCTCAACAGCCAAATCTGAGCAACCATGGGATTCAAATGCGGTATCGTCGGATTGCCAAACGTAGGCAAGTCGACGCTGTTCAACGCGCTCACCGAAACCGCGGCGGCGCAGGCGGCGAACTATCCATTTTGCACCATCGAGCCGAACGTCGGCGAGGTGGCGGTGCCGGATCCACGTCTGGCGACGCTCGCCGGGCTCGCCAAGTCGGCGGCCATCGTGCCGACGCGGCTGAGCTTCGTCGATATCGCCGGCCTTGTTCGCGGCGCCTCGAAGGGGGAGGGGTTGGGCAATCAGTTTTTGGGCAATATCCGCGAAGTCGATGCCATCGCCCACGTGGTGCGTTGCTTCGAGGATACCGATGTCACGCACGTCGAAGGCCGCATCGACCCCATCGCCGATATCGAAACGGTGGAAACCGAGTTGATGCTTGCCGACCTCGATAGCTTGGAACGGCGCGTCGATGCGCTTAGCAAGAAAGCCAAAGGCGCCGACAAGGATGCGCAAGAAGCAAAGGAAACCCTCGATCTGGTGAACCGGGCGTTGGTCCTGCTGCGCGAAGGTAAATCGGCACGGATGGTGCAGCGCCGGCCTGAGGAGGAAAAGGTCTTTCATATGCTCGGCCTATTGACGGCGCTGCCGGTGCTCTACGTGGCCAACGTCGATGAGGCGTCGGCGGCCGGCGGCAACGAGTTTTCGCGCCTGGTCGAAGCACGCGCAAAAAGGGAAGGCGCCGCATGCGTCGTTATCTCGGCAAAAATCGAGGCTGAAATTGCCGTGCTGCCGGCAAGCGAGCGCGATGAATTTCTCGCAGCCATGGGGCTCAAGCAGCCGGGTCTCGATCGCCTCATCAGCGCCGGCTATGCACTTCTCGACCTCGTGACCTATTTCACCGCCGGGCCGAAGGAGGCGCGCGCGTGGACCATTACCCGCGGCACCAAAGCGCCGCAGGCGGCCGGCGTGATCCACAGCGACTTTGAGCATGGGTTCATCCGCGCCGAGACCATCGCCTACAGCGACTATGTCGCCTGTGGCGGTGAGGTAGGGGCGCGCGACGCGGGCAAGATGCGGCTTGAGGGCAAGGATTATGTCGTGGCTGACGGCGACGTCATGCACTTCAGGTTTGCAAACTAGAATTTCGAGACACTTGCGATATTCGGTTACTGCTCCCGGTACCCGGCGCCCTGATTTCTGATCGCCCCGAGATGTTCGTTGATGCGGAATACGATCAGCACGGACTCGGCGACAATGCGCGAAATGATGATGCACATGAGTGTGCCGAGCAGGGTGACGATCAGAAAGATCATGCCGACGAACGGGTTGAATGCCATTTTGTTGAGCGACGTGACGACGCCGACGATCCCGAGCAACAAGGAAATAACAACGGCAAGCCAATAGAACACTTTGATCACGGTGGGCGTTATGAACCGCTCCCACTGGAAGAGGTCGCCGATGCCTAACATGCTTCTTCCTCCCGTGATTACGCGGACGCCCCTCAATTGATTCCGGCTGCCGGGCGGCAGACTGCACTTCACGATTGCGACGGTCAATTATAGGTCTGCATCGCGAGCGCCCGATTGACCACCTTCCGTCGGCCCATTAGGGACATGCACAAGCAACACAGCGGGTGCACATGCGCTGGCTCCGATGGGAGGATTTTGCGGCGCGCGCGGCGGAATTGTCGCGCGACCAGCGGCGCGTCGCGTCGGTTGCTGCCGGCGCCCACGCGCTGCATGATGGATACACCGACCTCATCTACATCATGCTGCCGCTGTGGCAGGCTGAATTCGGCTTGACCTATGCGGCTCTCGGCCTGCTCCGCGGCATGTTCGCGGGCGCTATGGCCAGCATGCAGATTCCCGCGAGTCTGTTGTCCGAGCGGATCGGCGCCGCCACTGTACTCGCGCTCGGCACAGCGCTCGCGGGCCTCGGCTATTGCCTCGCCGGAGCCAGCGCAGGTTTTGCCATGCTGCTGTGTGCACTTGTCATTGGCGGGCTCGGCGCCAGCACTCAGCACCCCATTGCTTCGGCGCTGGTCGCGCGCGCCTTTGCGGGCCCGCGCTCGCTGACGGCGCTCGGCACCTACAACTTCTCCGGCGACCTCGGCAAAATGACCGTGCCCGCTGCGCTGTCGCTGATGCTGCTGGCGATGCCGTGGCGCCCGGCGCTCGCTATTCTGGGCGGCATCGGATTGCTGATGGCGGTCCTGATTTTTGTTTTCACGCCGCGTTATGACCGCGGCGCCGCTGCGGTCAAGGACGACGTACGCGCGGCGCAGAGCAAGCCCTCGCCGCACGCATTTCCGCTTTTGCTCTCCATCGGCATTCTCGACAGCGCCACGCGGATGGGGTTTTTGCTGTTCCTCCCATTCGTGCTGACCGCAAAGGGCGCGACCTTGCAGGACGTGGGCTTGGCGATGACACTGGTGTTCGCTGGCGGCGCAGCAGGCAAGCTCGCTTGCACTTTTATCGGTGCGCGGATCGGGGCCATTGGAACCGTCTGGCTGACCGAAGGTCTCACCGCCGCGGGAATTCTGGCGCTGTTTCCGCTGCCGCTGTTCGGCGCTCTACTGCTGCTGCCGCTGATCGGCATCGCACTCAATGGCACGTCCTCGGTGCTCTATGGCTCCGTGCCCGACTTGGTCGCCCCGGATTGGCGCACGCGCGCGCTGAGCATTTTCTACACGGGCACCATCGGTTCCGGAGCGCTTGCGCCGGTGCTGTTTGGCCGCGTCGGGGACGCGCTCGGCGTTTCTCACGCCTTGGTGCTGGTCGCCATTGTAGTGTTGTTCACCCTGCCGCTCGCGGCGCTACTGCGGCCCGCGATGGCGCGCCGGCATGATTCGATTGCGAGCGTTTAGCTAGCAGCACCTTTCCCGAAAGTTTGAATCGCCTCACCACATTCGTGCTCAAAGCGCGTCAACTTTGCGACGTGGGAACCGTCGCTCGCAGCATTTTCAAACAAATAGGAACGCGGGACGGAAACACGCGTTTCACTGATGTTCGGAGGATTCCGAGCAAGGAACACCACGATGGTGCAGGATCGCGTCGTGCTCGTGGACCCGACTAAGATGCGGGTGGTCGACGTCATCGGGACCAATCCGTAGCCGCGCCCGCGCGGCCTGAGCTCCCGCTATGGCGTCTTCTTGGCGCCTGCGGTAACCGCCTTGGGAAGCACATCGAGGTATGGCCCCATGAAGAATGCTTCGCCGCTGCCGTCACCGTAATAGCGGTCATAGGCATCGATCATCGCCCGCACCGGCTGAACGCACGTCGGCATCGAATCGACAATCAGTTCGCCGAGCTGTCCCGATTGATTGTCACCGTACCGAGGATCGGCCATCACCGCGTGGACGATGCAGTCGGTGGCCGAGCGCACCAGCGGCTCGGTTGCTGCCATTTTTTCTTGCACGGAGAGGTGCGCAGGGTCGCCGGCATTGTTCAGCGGTTCCGTGGCCACAGCGACGATCAATGCTGTGCCGACGAGCGGTGCTAGTAGCATGCGCGATATCCCATACCCGAGAAGCGCCCAGCTAACCGGACGGTTTGATACCGGTCAACTCCCTGGGCTGGGCTATTTGCACGCGTGGCCCCTTGCACGCTCTCGTTTTGCCCGGTCGCCGTGTTATACTTGGTGCAGCGGATTTTCGGAGTACGGTCATGATCCTGCCTTCGGTCTTGGCGCTCGGCGCGCACTTTGTTGTGCCGGTCGTCGACAGCGTTCCGGTCCTCAATGTCGAGCCGGTTTGCCAAGGCATCGCCCAACAGGGCGGCGTCTCGTTTCACGATCCTGCAATGGCCAAGGAGAAACAGGATTGCATCGAGAGCGAGAAGGAAGTTCGTGACGAACTGGTGAAGCAGTGGTCGAGTTTTTCGGCGACTGACCGAGCTTCCTGTGTCAATGAAGCGAGGATGGGCGGCGATTCAAGCTACACCGAACTACTCACCTGCCTGGAAATGGCGCGCGACGTGCGCAGCCTGCGTAACGAGCAGGCCCCTTCGGCGGTGGCGAGGCCGCGACGTTAGATGTCGTTCGTGCGCCGCCTTTGGATGGCCATTAGTAGCCGATCAAAATCTCGCTCACCGTCGGCTTGAGCGCGCGTAGCGCTGGATCGTTGGAGCTGTATTCGTCTTTGGCCGGCAGTTCGGACGCCGCGGACGCATTCGAGTGCATGCTGACGCCGGCCTTGCAGCCGCCCTCCAGAGAACCGAGCGCGCCTCCATCCCAACTGCTGACAGAGGCGACTTCGTTTTGATCGAAGCCTTTTACTTTGAACGCCTTGTGGTTGAGCTTCTCCAGCTGTTCCAGGGTGAGCCCGAGTCGCAGACCGAGCGGCCCGGTCCAGGCGGATTTGCCCGCGATGTCGATCAGGTACGTCCCGGTGCGGTTTGGATTGGACCACCATACTTCGAGGCGCCGGCGCGGATCATTGGGGAACAGCGTCGTCACGTCGGCTTCGCCGCCCGGCACGGTTTCGTGGCTGAAGGTCATATTGCGTGAGTCATAAGCCATAGCGAGGGCGAGCATGCCGGAATCCTTGGCGAACGGGCCGCTGCATTCCACCACAGTGCGCACCGCTCCGCCTCGCGTGGGCTTTTCAGCCGGTTCAGGAGCGGGAGTAGCCGATGCATGGATTGCCGGAGGCTTTGGCGCCGGTTTTGGCGTCGGCTTGGCCGGGCTCGAAGTGGCACCGGGTTCTGGCACAGCGCCGGGCATCGGCTGGGTCATCTGCGAGGGTGCCAACTGGTCCTCAGGGGGGAGGCTGGGCTGACTGCGTTGCGCCCAACTCTGTTGCGCAAAGGCTAGCCCAATGGCCAAAGCAGTGGCCGTTACCGTGAGGCCGCTTGTAAGACGTGCCCCAATCAAGCGTTCGCGCATCCCTCGACTCCCGTGTGCCTAGGGGTGGCCGTATAGCACGATCCCCGTTGGCTGCGCCTTGGGCATTTTGTCCAACGGACGGGCGCCAGACTCGGAAAATAGGTTATCCCCAGCAGGGCGAACGCAACCGAGGCGCAGCAGCTGATTGCCTCGTCCCGCGGGCGACGGCCGGTAGGCTAAATTTATTTTTCGAGCAGGGAGTTCGGCAGCTTGAAATGCTGATGTTCGTTTGGGTGTGGGTCGAACAGTTTTCGGCTGCCCGAACCGACGCATTTCATATTGGCGGTATAGTGCGGGGAAAGGCGAGCGCCTTCGTAGAGTTCACGCGCGTGGCCGTACACGTGCTTTCGGCCGGCCTTATTCACGTGGAGCCGGACCATCTGATGGCAGATCGGACATTGGGTCGCAAGAGGGTGGAGCCGCCGTCCGCCCAGGAGCTTGATGAACTCAATGACCCATACGGATAACCGCGG
>JASHVC010000584.1 GCA_030039655.1 Xanthobacteraceae bacterium
AACTGCCCGCAGATGATCTGGGCGTCTTGCATGCACGCGTCCTGATCCTGCTGCGCATCAGCCCTGGCGGTGAGCGATGACAGACCGAGGCCAAGAATTATGCCGAGGCCAAGAACTGTGAGCGTGAGCACGGCGCGAATTTTCATGGCTACCCCAGCTTGCCGCCGCTCTTTCATTAGTGACGAGCAGCGTTTTGATTTGAACACAGACCAAGCGAATCAGCTTTAGAGACTTTCAGATTACGGCACAATGTCTGAAAGTAACAACTAAACTACCAGGGGAGCGGTTCCTAATTTTCCGCTCAACTTATGCGGTCGGGAAGGGCCTCGGCCATCTTGACTGGTGCGATCAGCCGGTCCACGAGGCTTCACGCGCGTACCTTGCGCGCGATCGCGCGTTCCAGAAACAGCGCCGCCTCGAGCGCGGCGCGGTCGCGACCGAAACGGCCGACAATCTGCACGCCGAGCGGCAGCTCGTTCTCAAAAAGCCCCGGCACGTTCACGCATGGCGCGCCCATGAGCGTCCACAGACGGTTGAAGGCCGGGTCGCCGGTTGCGCCGAGCCCGTGCGGCGCGGCGCCGGGCGCCGATGGCGTAAGAATGACGTCGTGGTCCGCCATGGTATCGGCGAGCACTTGGCGCCCGCGGCTGGCGATGCGGCGCGCCGTGTCGTACTCGTCGGCGGTGATCGCGGCGGCGCGATCGAGCTGCTCGCGTAATTGTTTGCCGATCGCGGCGCGATGGTGATCGTATTCGAACGCGGTCGAAAGAAACGTCTCGTAATCTTGAATGACGAACTGCGCCGCCCAGGCGTCTTGCACAAGCGGCGGCAGCGTCACGTCGGTGACCTTGGCGCCGGCAGCTTCAGCGATGCGCGCCGCGGTTTCCAGCGCATCGCCCATGGCGGCGCTCACTTTCGGCCACAGGTGCGAGCGCACCAGCGCCATGCGCGGCGCCGACGGCGCGGCGCGATCCACCCGCAAGTCGCGACCGAAGATCAACGCCGCCGCAAATGCGACATCGGCAACGCCGGCACCAAACAAGCCACCAGTGTCGAGATGCCAGGACACAGCCTTCACGCCGACCAGCGGAATCAAACGATAGGACGGCTTGAAGCCGGCGACGCCGCAAAACGCGGCCGGGCGGATCACCGAACCCGCGGTCTGCGTGCCAAAAGCAATCGGCACCATGGCGGCGGCGACAGCCGCGGCCGAACCCGACGACGAGCCGCCCGGCGTGTGTGCGCTGTTGTGCGGGTTGCGCGTCGGCGAGGGCACCAGCGAGGCAAATTCGGTGGTGACGGCTTTGCCGATGACGATACCGCCGGCGCGGCGGGCGAGCGCCACGGCCGTGGCGTCGGCGCGCGGCCGATAGCCGGCGTAGATCGGCGAGCCGTATTGGGTCGGAAAATCGGCGGTGTCGTAAATGTCCTTGAACGCAATCGGCAGACCGCGAAGCGCCGTTGCGGCGAGGTGCGGAGCGGCCGCGGCGCGCCGCGCTGCATCGAGATCAAGCGCCACGAACGCGCCGACTTCGTTCTCGCGCGCCGCGATCGCCTCAGCGCACAGGTCGACAGCCGCGCGCGGCGTCAATTCGCCGCCCTCGATGCGCCGCACCAGATCAAGCGCGGACAGCATCGGACGCGCGCGAGCCGTTCGTTCTTCCATGATGGCGCCCCTCCGTTCAGCCATCAGGTATCAGGTGTCAGGGATCAGGAGCAACTCAGCGGAGTGGATCACCTGGCCTCCTGACTCCTGACTCCTGACTCCTGACTCATGACTCCTGACTTCTGATGCCTGGTCCCTGATCCCTGACGCCCATCATGGTTAACACGATCATCACGCGCAACACGCACACAGCATTGAAGAGTCCTTAACGGAATTCCCCGCATTCTCTCTTTCATGACGGGTGGAGTTCGCAAGTTTCTCGTCGGCTCCGTCGTCCTCGCCGCACTGATCGTTGTCGCCGGTTGCAGCCATTATTTGTTTGCCGAACGCGCGCCGTGGCGGCGTGAGGCAGAAGTGGCCTGCCTGAATTCCGGCGCCATGGAGAGTGTGCCGGGACGCGTGCGCATCTCGTCGATCGAAGGGCCGGGCGTGTGCGGAATGGATTATCCGCTGCGGGTCTCGGTGGTGGGCGAAAACGCGCAGATCAGCGCCACGCCGCGCAGCGGCGCACCGCTCAGCTACGACGACGAACCGCCGCGTCCGCCGAGTTCAATTCCCGGCGGTGACATGCCGCAGCAATGGCCGGGCGTGCAGTCGACGCCGCTGCCACCGCCGCAAGGCGGCACGTCGCCATACGGTCCGCCGCCGCAGTATGGCCAGCCGCAATACAGCCAGCCTGCATACCGGCCGCCACAGTATGGCGCACCAGCCTACGGCCAACCGCAATACGGCGCGCAACCGGGTCCGCCGATTTCACTGGCGCCGCCGTCCCTGCCGGCGCTCCCAGCGCCAGCACCTATGGTTACCGCTTCCGCCGGCCCCGTTGAAATAAAGCCACCGGCAACGCTCGCGTGCCCGATTGTCTCGGCGCTAGATAAATGGATCGGCGAAGCGGTGCAGCCGGCGGCGCTGAAGTGGTTTCGCCAGCCCGTGGTCGAGATCAAACAAATCTCCTCCTATTCATGCCGCGGCATGAACGGCAATCCAAACGCGCACATCTCCGAACATGCATTCGGCAACGCGCTCGACGTCGCCGAATTCGACTTGGCCGACGGGCATCGGATCAGCGTGCAATATGGCTGGCACGGAACGCCGGAGGAGCAGGGCTTTCTGCACGACGTGCAGGGAGCCGCGTGCCAGGAGTTCACTACCGTGCTGGCGCCGGGCGCCAACGTCTATCACTACAATCACATCCACGTCGATCTGATGCGGCACGCGGGCCGCCGCTTCATCTGCGAGCCGGGCGCTATTCCGGGCGAAGTCGCGGCCGCCCGCGCACGGGCGCAATACGCCGCCCAGCACCATTATCCCGGCGTCACCGGCTCGATCCGTGCCAAGAACTCGCGGCCTTCGCTTGGCAATGCGCGTGACGATAACGATCGCTTGCCCGAAGCAGAGCCCGGCGACGACTAGCCTTTTTTGTTTGCAACGACATCCGGACCCTATTCAGGCCGAAATTCATGGCGGAAGCGCGGAAAAATATCCGCGATCCTTCGCCGATCCGCGCACGCTGAAATAGCGCAGGTTCGTGCGGCTCCGTTGAAGCAATTAGTAGGGATCGTATTCGGGCCCGTAAGTGTACACAGGAACATAAGGCTGAGCGTAAACCGGAGCGGCGTACACCGGAGCCGGAACGTAAACGTACGCCGGAGCATAGCGCCTGTAGGAATACACTGGAGCAGGATACACCGGAGCCGGAACGTAGGTGTACGCCGGAGCATATTGCGGAACGTAAGTGTACACGGGAGCGTATTGCGGAGCGTAATAATACTGCGCAGACGCAGGCGCTGTGAGAAGCGCAATCCCGAGGGCGGACAGGAGCAGCTTGCGGTTTGCAAATTTCATTGGAGCACCCCTCTCGATTCGATCATCCTACGAGAAGCCTATCGGCGGTTTTGCAAACAGACAAGGACCGCCAGTGCAATCCTCCAACGGAATCAAAGACGACGATGTCGTTCACATCGCCGTCACATCAGCCACAAAATTCAGCCCCAAGCCATCCGCAGGACCGGCTTGATAGCGATACCGACCGAGGATTCTTGCGCCGCCTTGTTGATGTCGGCGAAGTCGTAGAATTTGATCATCTTCTCGATCGGAAACTTGCCGTCCATAATCAGGTCGACGAGTTTCGGGATGAACTCCTGCGGGATGCTGTCGCCTTGCACGACGCCTCGCACCACGCGGCCTTGCTGCAGGAACGGCATTTCGAACGACGCGTCGGTGCCGCGCCGCGCGCTGCCCAGCAACGCGCAGGTCCCGGCCATGAGCAAACAATCGATGGCTTCGCGCAGAACCTTGGGCTCGGCCGACGCTTCCACCGTGTAGCGCGCACCGCCGCCGGTGAGCTTGCGGATTTCCTCCACCACGTCGTCGCGATCCTTGTGATTGATGAGGTGCGTCGCGCCGAGCTCGCGGGCGAGCGCCAGCCTGTGATCGTGGATGTCCACCGCAATAATCGGATCGCAGCCCGCGATCTTTGCCGCCATCAGCGCCGACAGACCGACTGCGCCGACGCCGAACACGACAATGCTTTCGCCGCTTCCAGGCCTCAAGGCATTGAGCACCGCGCCTGCACCGGTCTGACCGCTGCAGGCCAGCGGGCCGAGCAGCTCGAGCGGCGCATCTTTCCGCACCTTAACGGTGTAGCGCTCCTGCGTGATGGCGAAGCTGCCGAACGAGGACTGCTGGAAATAGGCGCTGTAGACCGGCTTGCCATCTTGCGCCATGAGCGTCGAACCATCGGCGCGGGTGCCATTCGATTTCAGGCTGCGGCTGTTCAGGCAATAATTCAGCCGGTGCTGGCGGCAATTGGCGCACTCGCCGCACCACGGATAAGACATCACCACATGGTCGCCAGGCACGAAGCCGCGCACGGCGCTGCCGACGGCGTGCACCACGCCCGCGCCTTCGTGACCGTACACCGCCGGGTAAGGGCTGACGAAATAGCCATCACGGCCGTGCAGGTCGGTCTGGCACATGCCGCTCGCCACCACGCGGACAACGACCTCGTCGTCGCGCGGCTCGCAGAGCTCTAATGTCTCGATGACGAAAGGGGCCGATCTTTCACCAACTACGGCGGCTTTGATCTGCATGACTGTCACGGCTCCCCGGTTATTCTGAGAACGACCTGGCGGAGCGTCAATTGCTTCCGGCCTAGCGCTTCAGTATTTGTCGAGGCGAAGCTTGCTCCCATCACCTCTCCCCGGAGGGGAGAGGTCGAGCGACCCCCGATTTAATCGGGGGGAGCGAGGGTGAGGGGGTTCGGACGCCGAAATCTTTCTCAAACTTCCGAACCCCCTCACCCCAACCCTCTCCCCTTCGGGGAGAGGGGGCGCGCCTTGCCGTTGCAAGCATCTCGACCTGAAGTCAACGCGCTGCAACACGGCGTCAATTCCCGCCGCTCGCCTGCATCTGCGCCAGCAAAGCGGCCGTCGGCCAGCAGTCGAGCTTGAGCCCATTCTTCTTCTGATATTCGCCGAGCGCAGCACGCGTGAGCATGCCGGCTTTGCCGTCGATCTTGTCGTGATAGAAGCCGCGCGCGGTGAGGATGCGCTGCATGCGGTCGAGATCGGCGGTGGGGAGTTGCGCGACCTTGCCCCACGGCGTTTCGAACGGTCGCGGATCGAGGATGCGGTCGGCCAGATGACCGACAAACAAGACGTAGAGATCGGAGAAATTATATTCCTTGATGGCGAAGTAATTCTTCGTGGTCAGAAACGAGGGACCATAAAGGCCGGCGGGCTGCAGCAGCGACGCGGTCTCGGCAAGCTCCGCGGGCGAAAGCTTGCGGCCATAGGCCGGAACGAAACCGCGCTTGAGCCATTCGCCAATCGGCAGCGTGTACTCCGGCACGCCGATGGTGCAATCGACGTTCGCGGGCGGATGCACCTCGTAGGCCCAATGCACACCGCGCTGCCAGCCTTCGCCGACCAACTGCTTGGCGGCGGAGGCGAGCGCGTCCGGCACCGAATTCCAGATGTCGGCGCGGCCGTCGCCATCGATATCGACGGCGTATTTCAGATAGTCCGACGGCATAAATTGCGTCAGCCCCATGGCGCCGGCCCAGGAGCTGTGCATGTCCTCAAGCTTGACCTTGCCGTCGTCGAGGATTTTCAGGGCGTCGACGAACTCTTCGCGAAACTTTTCCTTGCGCTTGCCGAGATAGGCTTGCGTGGCCAGCACGCGGATGGCGTTGAGCTTGTCGTGTTCGCGGCCGTAATCGGTCTCGCGGCCGAAAATCGCCAACACGATGGTTGGATTGACGCCGAACTCGCGCTCGATGCGGTCGAGTACCGGGCGATATTGGTCGTAGAGTTTGCGGCCGTGATCGGCGAGGCCTGCGATCATCGGTTCTTTCAGATAATCGGCCGGCGTCAGCACGAATTCCGCTTGCCCCTGCCCTGGTTTTTCTGGTCGGTTCGGCAGAATCAAGTCGGGCAGCGCCAGATCAGGCTCGAGCCCCTGGGTGGCGCGGTCGAACGTCGCCCGCGATACGCCGATCGCCTGCGCCTGGGGCCACAGCGATTGCAGGAAGGCTTGGAATGCTGCGTCGGCGAAAGCGGACGATGGCAAGCAAATAAGTAGAAGAACGAGGACGGCGATCGCC
>JASHVC010000585.1 GCA_030039655.1 Xanthobacteraceae bacterium
CCCGTCGCTGTGAACGATTCATTTGCCAATCGGGAAAGTTCGTCTGCTGCGCATGTCTCACTCGGAGCGCTGACGGCGTTTCTGTTCACCGCGGACGGCAATGAGATCGGCGTCGACCATTTCCTTCACCAACGCCTCAAATGTCGTCTTGTGCCGCCAGCCGAGCTTCGCCTCGGCCTTGCTGGGGTCGCCAAGCAAGGAGTCGACCTCGGTCGGCCGGAAATAGCGCCTATCGATCTCGACGAGAACGCGGCCGTCTGCGGCATCGACGCCCTGCTCGTCCTTGCCGCTGCCGCGCCAGATGATCTTGCGGCCGACGAGAGCAAAGGCCTTCTCGGTGAACTCACGCACCGTATGGCTCTCTCCGGTCGCCAGCACGTAATCGTCTGGTTCGGCCTGCTGCAGCATGAGCCACATGCCTTCGACATAGTCGCGCGCATGGCCCCAGTCGCGGGTCGCGTCGAGGTTGCCGAGAAAGAGCCGGTCCTGCAGACCGAGTTTGATCGCCGCAACGGCACGCGAGATCTTGCGAGTGACGAACGTCTCGCCGCGGATCGGACTCTCATGGTTGAACAGAATGCCGTTCGAGGCGTGCATACCATAGGCCTCACGGTAATTCACCGTGATCCAGTGCGCATAGACCTTCGCGGCGCCGTAGGGCGAACGCGGGTGAAACGGCGTCGTCTCCTTCTGAGGCACCTCCTGCACCAAGCCGAACATCTCCGATGTCGAGGCCTGATAGAAGCGGGTCTTGCGCTCGCGACCGAGTATGCGGATCGCCTCGAGAATACGAAGCGTGCCGAGGCCATCGGCGTTTGCCGTGTATTCGGGCGTCTCGAAAGACACCAAGACGTGCGACTGCGCCGCGAGATTGTAGATCTCGTCAGGCTGCGTCTCCTGCACAATGCGAATGATGTTGGTGGCGTCAGTCATATCGCCGTAACTCAGCTCGAAGGCAACGCCCTCCTCATGCGGGTCGTGATAGAGGTGGTCGACGCGCGCAGTGTTGAACGAGGAGGATCGGCGCTTCACGCCGTGAACCCGATAACCCTTGGCGAGCAGAAATTCGGCCAGATAGGCGCCGTCCTGACCGGTCGCGCCGGTTATCAACGCTACTTTGCCTATTGCTTTAGTCATTATCCCTTCGCCCGCGCACGCAACCTAACATCCACGAACGCCGATGCCTATGCGGAACCGTAGTCGTGGTTCGCGCTCACCCATCGACACTGACCGCATTGCTGCGCCTCGTGTGCAATGCGCCTTCCTCAAGGATGCGCTGGCGGGGTCAATCGCTTGCTGTCGATCAGCCGCGCCAGCGCAGCAGCTGCATTTCCCGCCGTCTCGACAATGAATTGCGAACTTGCGAGCTGCAACGCTTGCTGCCGGTCGCCATCAGCTGACGCCACCAGTGTGCCGCCAGCAAGACCCGCCGCCGCCCCGGCGGCCAGGTCATGCGCCCTATCGCCGACAATCCAGGAGCGCGAGAGGTTGAGATTCATGCCGCGGCCGGCCGCGATGATCATTCCCGGATTGGGCTTGCGCCAGGGATGTCCGTCAATGCGGAGCGGCCCCGATCCGTCGGCATGGTAGGCGCAGGCGAGGACAGCATCCAGATGGGCGCCGGCAGCAGCCAGTTCGGCGGAAAGTGCCGCCTGCACCGCGCGAAAGTCCTCCCAGTCGTAATAGCCGCGCGCGATCCCGGATTGATTGGTGACCACGATGACCGGAATTCCCAGGGTATTGCAGCGGGCGATCGCCGGCGCCACGTCGTCGATCATGCGCAGCTCTTCGGCGCGCCCGAGGTACCCGGTATCCGCGAGGATGACACCGTCGCGGTCTAGAAAGAGCGCCGGGCGCTGACCCCAGTCCGCCTTACCGATTTCACGCCACAGGCCAATATCGTCGATGACCATATCAGCGCGTGGCGGAGGCAGCAGCGCCACCAAAGAGGCTGCGCTCCACCAATCCGCATATGGCATGCGCGGCCACGATATGGATCTGCTGGATCAATGGCGTATCGGCAGCCGGCGCGGCGAGACAGTGATCGCAGTGCGCGACCATCTCGCGTTTGCCTTCGCCCGTGAATCCGACGGTGGTGATGCCGAGTTTCCGCGCCGCTTGCAGCGCCGCCAGCACATTGGGCGAACGGCCGGATGTGGAGATCGCAATAAAGACATCGCCAGACCGGCCCAACCCGCGCACCTGACGCTCGAAAGTGTGCTCGTAGCCGTAGTCGTTGCCAATCGCGGTGAGCACTGACGTGTCGCTGGTGAGCGCGACCGCGGGAAGCGGGTTGCGGTCGAAGCCGAACCGCGACAGGAATTCGCCGGCGATATGCTGGGCGTCGGCGGCGCTGCCGCCGTTGCCCGCGAGCATAAGCTTACCGCCGTTGCGGAAAGCCTGCGTGACGGTTTCAGCGATGGCGTAAATGGCGGCGCGCAGCTTCTCGTCGTCGGCCGCGCGATCAAGCGTCTCGCAGGATCGGCGAAAATGGGCCGCAACCATGTCGTCCGGCTCGTGCATGCTGTGCTTCCTTTGCATCCACGGCACTATAGAACACCGCGCCCATCGTGGTGAACATCTCCCCTGCAGCGGGTCTAGTAGGCCCCCGCCTGAACCAGGACATCCGGACCCAGCGTGCGCAAGCTCAATTGCAGCATGAACGCGGTATTCTGAACCGGCGTCGCCGTGCCGTTGTACGCGTAGCCGGTGACGTAGTTGAAAGCCAGC
>JASHVC010000586.1 GCA_030039655.1 Xanthobacteraceae bacterium
CTTAGCTGTATGCTATTTTTTCGCCCCACTTGCTCTCTCCGTTGGGCTCGAAACGATAGGAACATTCTCAGGGTCCCTACCTCTAACCAATTTTATGATTGTAGTTTTGGTTCTTGTCGGATTGTTTGTTGGATTAGTTTTGATTTTCGTCCGTAAATATCGCATCAAAGCGCTAATGCTTATTTGTTCTGCTTTGCTTGTTGCGACTGAGATTTTGTATTCTGCGGACGATCGTGTGCACCGTTATCTGTATGTGGCGGAGGTAATGGTGACGCCTGATTTCGACAAGAAATGCGTTCCTGCGGACGGCATCCTATTTGACGGAGACAAGTTACGCCTATGCAGCGCGCACGACTTAAATTTGGCTGGCTGGCTCGATTTGATTTTCAAGATCGACGGCCCATATCAGATAGAGCGTCTAATAGACGACGTAAATTCGGGAAACCTCGATCCCGCGGCAAGCACCGAGCTACACAGACTAGGGAAGTGGGCGTTTGTGTTTGCGGGGCCAAATGTGATGATCGGGCATCATTTGTTGTCGGACTATTATTTGATCCGGTATCACATGTGCGGCAATGCGGATCCGACTTGCTGAGTTGACTGAATTCATTGCTCGCTCGCGTGAGTCATCGCCTCCTCTTTTTACTCTTCTTCGCGAAAATTGCGTTCCAATTTTCCCTGTAGGCTGCGGTGACCGGCTTTTGGCCTTCGCCGCGGCTGTAGTTGGCCGGGGTCGCGCCTGCTGTCTCGCTGTCCCCGGACTTGTCGGACTTGGACGCATCTTTGGACGCGTCCTTACTGGCCTCTTTTGGAGCTTCTTTGGGCGCCTCTTTAGCCGCAGGACTCTCGGCTTCCGCCGCAACCTCCTTTTTGGGCGCTGGGTCGGCTGTGGTTTTCTTGCTGTCTTTGGCCATGATCTTGTTAGCTGCAGCTCGGAAAGGACCGCCGGGTCAAGCCCGGCGGTGATCAGGTGGCGAGATCGCCGCTCACGTCATCTTAATCGGAATATTGCCGAGAAAGTCTCGTTTGCCGACCTCCACGCCCAGGTGGCGCAGGATCGCGTAGGCCGCGGTGCAATGAAAATAGAAATTCGGCAGCACGAAGTGGTTGAGATAGTCGTCGCCCTTCATGTGGCCTTTTTTCTCAGGGCCGAGCGGAAAGACGATTTCTTTGTCGGCTGACACGTCGATCGCCTTGCGGTCGAGCGTCTTGATATAGGCGACGGTCTTGAGCACGCGGTCCTTCAGTTGTGCGAGCGTGGCCTCGTTGTCTTCCACTTTCGGCGCTTCGGTGCCGGCCAGCCGCGCGGCGCCACGGCGGGCCTGATCGGTCGCGACCTGGACCTGCCGGGTGAGATCGAACATGTCGGGCGCGAGCTTGGCGTGCAGGAGCGTGGCTGCGTCAGTCTTCTTGGCCGCCACGAACGCCTCGGCTTTGTCGAGCACGCCCGCCAGCGCATTCAGCGTGATCTCGAAGGTGGGAAGCGAGGCTTGCGACATGGATTCCGGCATGAAAGGCTCCTGCGTGTGCGTTTGGTCCCGATGAACGGGGCCGCAACAAAGCGCAAAAGTGCGGACCGCGCAATCATGGCGGAGACCATCCAAACGCTCCTCGGGCTACTGGCCGTCCTCGTTGTGGTGGCCGTGTTGGCGCGCCGGCTCAAAACCGACACGTCCATATTGCTGGTGGTCGCCGGCATCGCGCTCGCGATCATTCCGGGCTTGCCGCGGATCGAACTGGCGCCCGAACTGGTCCTGCTTGGCATGCTGCCACCGCTGATCTATTCGGCGGGTGTCGCCATGAGCTGGCGCGAATTCCGCTTCAATCTGCGCCCCATCGCGCAGCTAGCCTTCGGCTGCGTGGTGTTCACGACCTGCGCGGTCGCGGCTGCGGTGCATTGGCTGCTCGGCTTGCCGCTCGCCGTCGGCTTCGTGCTCGGCGCCATCGTGGCGCCGCCCGACGCGGTGGCGCCGCTCGCCATCGTCCGCAACCTCGGCCTGCCACGACGGCTCGTGGTCGTGCTCGAAGGTGAGGGGCTCGCTAACGATGCCACAGCGTTGATCCTTTACCGCTTCGCCGTCGTGGCGGTGAGCACCGGCATCTTCTCGTTCGGCGAGGCGGCCGGCATCTTCACGCTCATCGTCGTTGGCGAAATCGCCTACGGCATCGGCGTCGGCTGGGCCAGCCTGCGCTTGCGCCGCTGGGCCCGAGACCCGCGCGTCGAGATCACGCTATCGCTGCTGACGCCTTACGCCGCGTTCCTGCTGCCGCAGCAGCTCGGCGGCTCTGGCGTTCTAGCCACGGTCGCGGCCGGCCTGTATGTCAGCTGGAACGGGCCGCTGCTTATTCCCGCCGCCACGTGGCTGCAGGGCATTTTCTTCTGGGACCTTGTGGTCTATTTGCTCGAAGGTTTGATCTTCCTGATCACCGGCATGCAGACACGAACATTGCTCGACCGCATGGATCCCGGCCAGCTGAACTATCTCTTGCTTGCGGTGCTCATCACCGTGGTGGTGGTCGTGCTGACCAGGTTTATCTGGATGTTCCCGGCGGTTTACCTGCCGCGCTGGCTCAGCCCGTCGCTCCGTCGCCGCGACCCGTCGCCGCCTTGGCAGTGGGCCTTCATGCTAGGCTTCGTCGGGGTGCGCGGCGTGGTCTCGCTCGCCGCGGCGCTAGCCATTCCCTTGACAGTCGCCTCAGGCGCGCCGTTCCCCGGCCGCGACCTCATTCTGTTCGTCACCTTCGGGCTGATCGTCGTCACGCACATTGGCGAGGGCCTGGCGCTGCCGTCGGTCGTGCGTTGGCTCGATCTTGGGCGCGACGCGGCCGAGGAGCGTGCGCGCGAGCACAAGGCCGAGTTGGCGGTTCGCGGCGAGGC
>JASHVC010000042.1 GCA_030039655.1 Xanthobacteraceae bacterium
CGGCGCAGGGCACCGACAAGGTCAACGCCATCATCAATGCGCACCTCGCGACCGGCCGCATCGGCCGTCCTGGCATGGGGCCGTTTTCGTTGACCGGCCAGCCCAATGCCATGGGCGGCCGCGAGGTTGGCGGACTTGCCAATCAGCTTGCCGCCCACATGGGCTTCTCGCCTGACGAGCAGGATCGGGTGCGCCGCTTTTGGAATGCGCCGCGCATGGCGACCCACGAGGGACTCAAAGCCGTTGATTTGTTTGAAGCCATCGAGCGCGGGAAGATCAAAGCGCTGTGGGTCATGGCAACCAATCCGGTCGTGTCTTTGCCGCGCGCGGGAGCGATGCGGGCCGCGCTGAAGAAGCTCGAACTGTTTGTCGTATCCGAGAACGTGCTCAGCAACGACACCATCGAAGCCGGTGCGCAGGTGCTGCTGCCGGCGGCGTCGTGGGGCGAAAAGGACGGCACCGTGACAAATTCGGAGCGGCGCATCTCGCGCCAGCGCGCGTTCCTTCCTCTGCCGGCCGAGGCACGGCCTGATTGGTGGATCGTCAGCGAAGTGGCGCGGCGCTTGGGCTTCGCAGCGGCGTTCGACTATGGCGGACCCGCCGATGTGTTTCGCGAGCACGCCGCACTGTCGGCATTCGAGAATAACGGCGAGCGCGATTTCGATATCGGCGCGCTCTCGTCGCTGGCGGACACCGCGTACGACGCACTCGATCCGGTCATGTGGCCAGCGCGCGCCGGCCAGCCGCGTGGCGAACGGCGCTTCTTTGCTGCCGGTGAATTTTTTACGCCCGACCATCGCGCCCGCTTCATCGCGCCCGAGCGACCGCGCCCGCGCGGCACCACCAACGAAGCCTATCCGCTGCGGCTGAACACCGGGCGTTTGCGCGATCAATGGCACACGATGACGCGGACCGGAACGAGTCCGCGCCTGGGTGCCCATTCGCCCGAACCGTTTGTCGAGATTCATCCAGCCGACGCGAAAGCGGGGAAGCTCACCGACGGCGGTTTTGCCAAAGTCACGACGCCGTTCGGCAGCGCCATTCTGAAAGTCGCCGTCACCGCCGGCCAGCAGCGGGGCTCGATCTTCGCGCCGATCCACTGGAGCGATACAACGGCAGCATATGCCCGTATTGGCGAACTGGTCGCGGCGGCGAACGACCCGCATTCGGGCCAACCTGAACTGAAGGCCACATCGGCGCGTGTCGAGCCGGTGGAGTTCGCCTATCGGGGTTTTGCGCTGACGCGACGTTCAATCGCGTTGCCAGCCGGCACGTGGTTTGCGCGCGTCGCAGTCGCCAACGGCGAAGGACTTTTATTCGCCACGAACGAGCCGCCTGATTTCTGGCAAGGGTTTGCCGCCGTGCTCGCAACCGGAGAGCACGAGGTCGCCGAATATGTCGATCCACCACGCGGGCTCGTCCGCATCGCTACATTCCGCTCCGGGCAACTCGACGCCGGCATTTTCGTCGGGCCAGCTAAAGCGCCGCCGCAATGGGACGCCGTGCGTTCGATGTTCGAGGCCGGCGTAGTGAGTGAGCGCGACCGCCGCGTTCTGCTCTCTGGACGCAGCAGCGACGGACTCGCCGAGACCGGACCGGTGATCTGCGCCTGTTACAGCGTCGGCCTTGCGGCCATCCGCAAAGCGATTGCGACGGGAGAGGCCGCAAATGTCGCTGACATTGGCCGCACGTTGCGCGCCGGGACCAATTGCGGCTCCTGCATCGCCGAGCTGCGCGCGATCATCGAGGAAATGGCAAAGACCACGGACACGAACGTGGGCGCTGGCGCTAAACAGTCTGCCGCACCGGTGTCGGCGTAAAGAACACAAACAAGTTGGCGACGACGATCGTGCCCGCCAGGAAATAGAACACTGCGTTCAATCCGTAATGGTCGGCCAGAATGCCGCCGCTGATCGGACCGAGCGCGGCGCCAAGGGCTTGGCTACCGAACATGATGCCGATGCTGGTGCCGCCGCGATTTGCCGGCGTCGCATCAAGCAGCCACGCTTGCAACACCGAGCGCACCGAAAACAGAAAGAAGCCGAGAAACGCCACCAGAATCACAAAGGTGCTGGATTGGCCGGCGAATGCCATCGCGAGCAGCACCACCATGGTCATCGCCATGCTGCTGACGATGATGCGCTGGCGGCCCATTCGGTCGGAAAAATATCCGGCAACCGGCGTCATAGCGAAACCGGCGGCCTGCAAGGCAAACATGCCGGCACCGACCCATTTGGGCGAGTAGCCCATTTCCCGCGCCAGGTAGAGCGGCAGGAATGTCAGCAGCGCGCTCTGCGTCGTGGAGCGGAACGCCGAGCCGGCGGAAATCATGACCAGCGTTCGGTTCTTCAACAACTCGCGTAAATCCTTCAGCCGCGATGCCCATCCGGTCGCGCCGTCCTTGCCGCCGCGCGCCGTGTCGGCGCCGAGATCGAGCCCGCCGATCAACATCAGAATGGCGCCCGCCATCAGCACGCCAGGAACGATGTTGATGATCACCACGTTGCGCCAACTCATGCTTGTGAGCAGAAAACCGGCCGCAAGCGGCGCCAGCGCATCGCCGATGTTGCCGCCCATGCCGTGAATCGAAACCACGAAGCCCTTGCGTTGCGGGAACGCGCGCGCCAGCAGCGGGATCGCAGTCGGGTGCCAGAAATTGTTGCCGATGCCGACGAGGCCCGCGCAACCGAGCAGCGTCCAGTAAGAGTGGGTGAAACCCATCAGCAGGTAGGGCGCACCGACCCAGCACAGCGCCAACGCCATAAGCAGCCCTTTGCGCGGCACCGCATCCGCGACCATGCCGCCCGGAATGTTGGAGAGCGATCCGCAGACAAACTGGCAGGTGAGGATCGAACCGATCTGTTCGTAGCTCAGGCCCAGTTCGTTGCCGATGAGCGGCAGCAACAGATAGAACGTCGCCGGATACCAATGGGTCAGCATGTGGCCGAGCGAGATCAGCCAGACGTCGGCGAACGAACGCGTAGCAACGGCGGCAGACGCGGGGACCGGCGCAGAAATTTCGACCGTGCTCATGCGGGAGTGTCGTTCCGCCCGAAAGGGCAAGCCGCAGAGCCGCCCGGTTTGGTTTGATTGCCGTGGAACTAGGCAGCGTGGAATTTGCTGTCAAGGCATTTTGCCCCGGCTAGGCTTACGACATGCAATTTCAGCGGCCGTCACACACGCAAGCGCATGGCGACCGCGCGCCTTCGCAGGACAATGAAGTTAACAGTCGCGCCGCACGTCAGCGCTCGCCTGCCTCCGTAAAGAATTTTTCACCATAGGCGAAGCGGTTCGGCTTGAGAAAAAAGCCCAGCAGGATAGCGCCGTTCGGCGCAACGGCCTCATGCTGATTGCCGGCCGGCCGCCAGACGAACTGGCCTGGTCCGCACTTGCCCTCGTGATCTTCGAGCGATCCTTCGATCACATAAGTCTGTTCGAGCGCGGTGTGCTCATGCAGCGGCACCACAGCCCCAGGATCGAGCTTGAACAGCGCAGTGGTGACGCCGTTGCCGTCTGTGTACAGGACCTTGATCGCAATGCCGGGAAACTTGGTTTTCTCCCACGGCATGTTTGGCGCATCAACGTAATGCGCCGCCCGTTCCGGCGGATTTTCCGACTTGATGTCGGCGTGCACGACTTTGCGGGCTGGCGCGGCCATGGGTGTTCTCCTTGGGCTGACAGCGATGCTTCAGTAAGCATAGGCTCCGCGAGGAACGGCCGCTAGCGGTCACGAGAAAGTTCGAACGAAGCGCGAAGCCCGCTGTGAAACAAAATATTGGGGCTTACGCCGCCGCGCGCTTCTTCGCCACTTGGCGCTTGAGTTCGAGCGCGCGCGTCGACAACTCAGTGTCCTTGGCCTTCATCAGAAAAGCATCGAGACCGCCACGATGATCGACGGTCTTCAGCGCATTGGCCGAAATTCGCAGCCGGACCGACTTGCCAAGCGCTTCGGATATCAAGGTGACATTGAGCAGGTTGGGCAGAAACCGCCGCTTAGTCTTGCGGTTGGAGTGGCTCACCCGGTGGCCGATTTGGCGGGTCTTTCCGGTCAGTTCGCAACGCCACGGCATGGCTGAAATCCTTAAAGTTTCCGCGTCCCGCGGCGACCGCGCCATTGGGGTAGGGGAATTTCGCCAAGGCTATAATGTGGTGCGCCGGTCAGCGTCAAGCGCATGACACACATGGCCATAGCCGGCGAACGGACCGCCCGAACGAGAAATCCACAGAAAGGACTTATTCGGCGCAAAGACAGGGCCATAGGTTACCGGCCGGGCGGCCCCTGATATACATGGCCGCCGTGGCGACCCGCCGGGAAAAAGTGGCGAGAGTATTGTGTCTCGAAAATCCGCGGGGCTTCAGAGGATTAAGGACAAAGTCACGCTCGTGTTTGCACGACCCCGTTGGTTTTCAAGCCACGTGAGAGCCGGCGCACGCAACGCGCCGGTTTGCGTCATGGCGACCGTCGCGGTCGCGGCAGTCTTGGCGATCGACGCAAGACACACAGCCACCGCCCAGGGGCGACTCGACGCCGAATACAATGCAACTATCGCCGGCATTCCGATCGGTCACGGAAGTTGGGTCGTCGAAATCTTCGACAATTCCTTCACGGCCGCGGCCAGCGGAACGACCGAGGGCCTGATGAAATTCTTCACCGGCGCGCGCGGCATTGGTGGCTCGCGTGGAACCATGACGGCCGGACAGCTGATGCCAACAAACTATGTGGCGACAATCATCGATGATCGCCACGTCGACGACGTCCATATCTCGCTCGCAGCCGGCAACGTGACCGATTACACGGCGGAGCCGCCGCTCTTGCCACTGCCTGAACGCATCCCCGTGACGGATGCCGACCGGCGCGGTGTCGTCGACCCGATGACGTCGGCGCTGACCCGCGTCGCCGGCAGTGGCGACCCGGTCAACCCAGAGGCCTGCCAACGCAAGGTTCCGGTTTTCGACGGCCGCGTCCGCTACGATCTGAGCAGCCAATTCAAGCGCATGGAGGCGGTGAAGGCGGAGAAGGGCTATGAGGGTCCGGCCGTCGCCTGCGCGCTCTACTTCACCCCGATTTCCGGCTATGTGCCTGATCGGGCCGCGATCAAATATCTGGTCGAACTACGCGACGCCGAAGTCTGGCTAGCGCCCATCGCCGGCACCCGCGTGCTGGTGCCTTTTTATTTCTCCATGCCGACGCCGCTCGGGCTCGCGGTGTTGAAGGCAAAGGAATTCGTCACGTCAGCGCAGCCGGCGCACGCAATCGCGAAGACGCAGTGATCCAGATCAGCGTTTGCACAATCTCGACCTCCCCCGATATTCACAGGAGGGGCCCTCTTGACTCCCGGCGGAATCGTGATCGCAGCGCGCGATAATCGTTGCGACTCGAAATTGACGAGCAGAATCGCCTCAAACACCCGATCTGGTATTATGCTGGTTCGATGCTTCCACATCTGGCGTGAACAAAGTTGCACTCAAAAAGAGTCGCCGATTCGGCCGCGATTCGTTCCAGACTCGTTCCACATGTTGCGCACAGGCTCTCCAGCTACTCGATGTGGTACACAAACAATCCACAGCCTAACAATCCCCAGCCCCAACCTCTTCCCGTGACGATACGGGAAGGCAATAAAGGGCGGGCACCCTGCCGGGCTTTCAATGCCGATTTCGTTTTCGCCGCCTACCGATCGTGATCAGCGTGCTCGCGGCGCCGGCGTCACCGCCGTGTTGGGTCCGACCAATACGGGCAAGACCCATCTCGCCATCGAGCGGATGCTGGCCCACTCATCCGGGTTGATCGGTCTGCCACTGCGGCTGCTGGCGCGCGAAGTCTATAACCGCGCGGTTGAGCGGGTCGGCGCCGACGCGGTGGCGTTGGTCACCGGCGAGGAAAAGATCAAACCGCCGAACCCACGCTTCTGGGTCGCGACGGTCGAGGCCATGCCACGCGATCTCGACGTCGCCTTCCTGGCCGTCGACGAGATTCAACTTGCAGCCGATTTCGAGCGCGGTCACGTCTTCACCGACCGCATGCTGCACCGACGCGGCCGCGAGGAGACACTGGTGCTCGGCGCAGCCACCATGCGGCCGATCGTCGAGCGGCTATTGCCCGGCGCCAGCATCGTCAGCAGGCCGCGGCTGTCGCAGCTTAGCTTCGCGGGCGAGAAGAAACTCACCAGGCTGCCGCGCCGGTCGGCGATCGTGGCGTTCTCGACCGACGAGGTTTACGCCATCGCCGAACTAATTCGCCGCCAGCGCGGCGGCGCCGCGGTCGTGCTCGGGGCGCTGTCGCCACGCACGCGCAACGCGCAGGTGGACCTCTATCAGTCGGGCGAGGTCGACTATCTGGTGGCGACCGACGCCATCGGCATGGGGCTCAATCTCGACGTCGATCACATCGCGTTCGCTTCTGACCGCAAGTTCGACGGCTATCAGTTCCGCAAACTCAATCCCGCCGAACTTGCGCAGATTGCCGGTCGCGCCGGGCGTGCAACCCGCGACGGAACGTTCGGCACCACTGGCCGCTGTCCGCCGTTCGAAACCGAACTCGCCCAAGCACTCGAAACACACACGTTCGAGCCGGTGAAGCTTGTGCAGTGGCGCAACACCGAACTCGATTTCTCGTCCATCGGCGCGCTGCAGGCGGCGCTCGCCGCAGCGCCGCAGGAAAGCACACTAGCGCGCGCTCCCGTGGCCGAGGACATCCTCGTGCTCGACCACGCCGCCCGTGACGATCAGGTACGCGCGTTGACCGGCACGGCCGCCGACGTTGAGCGGCTCTGGGACGTCTGCCAGATCCCCGACTATCGCAAGATCGCGCCGGCGAACCACGCGGAGCTCGTGGTCACCGTCTACAGCTTTCTGATGCGCGAAGGCAAAATCGAGACCGACTGGTTCGCGCGGCAGATCGAGTTTGCGGACCGCACCGACGGCGACATCGACACCCTGTCGACCCGCATCGCCCACATCCGCACCTGGACGTTCGCCGCCAACCGTCCCGATTGGCTCGCCGATCCGGAACACTGGCAAGAAGTCACGCGCGCCGTCGAAGACAAGCTCTCGGATGCACTGCACGAGCGGCTCACCGAGCGTTTCGTCGATCGCCGCACCAGCACGCTAATGCGGCGGCTCCGCGAGAACGCGATGCTGGAGCCGCAGATCAACAAGACCGGCGAGGTCGTGGTCGAAGGTCACGTCATCGGCCGGCTCGACGGATTCGTCTTTTTAGCCGACGCCTCCTCTGGTGGATCGGAGGCGAAGGCGCTGCACAACGCCGCGCAAAAGGCGCTTGCGGGCGAGATCGCGGCGCGCGCCACGCGGCTTGGCGAGGCGGCGGATGAGCAATTGGTCCTCACCGCTGACGGCACAATCCGCTGGACCGGCGCCGCGGTCGGCAAACTGTTCGCGGGCGAGGAGCCCTTACGTCCGCGCGTGCGTTTGCTTGCCGACGAGCACCTGACCGGAGCCCCGCGCGACGCCGTGCAAGCGCGGCTCGACCGATGGATCAAGTCCCACATCGAGAAGTTGCTCGGCCCGTTGTTCGAGCTCTCGACCGCGAGCGATATCACTGGCATCGCGCGCGGCGTCGCGTTTCAGTTGGTCGAGGCGCTCGGCGTGCTCGATCGGCAAAAAGTGGCCGATGAAGTCAAAGGGCTGCAGCAGCCCGAACGGGCGAGCTTGCGCAAATATGGAGTCCGTTTCGGCGCCTATCACATTTATGCCCCGGCTTTACTGAAGCCGGCGCCGCGTTCGCTCGCCGCGCAGCTCTGGGCGCTGGCACACGAGGGACCGGAGACGAAGGGCCTCGACGATTTGTTGCATCTGGCCGGCAGCGGCCGCACTTCGATTCCAGTCAACCGCGAGATCGACGCGACTCTTTATCGTTGCGCCGGCTACCGGGTTTGCGGCGAGCGCGCGGTCCGCGTCGATATTCTGGAGCGGCTTGCGGATCTGATACGTCCGGCACTTGCCTGGCGCGAAGGCGCTCCGGGACAGAAACCCGCCGCGGCCTTTCCGGGCGGCGGCTTTACGGTCGTAAATGGGATGACATCGCTGATCGGCGCGGCGGGCGAAGATTTTGCATCGATCCTGCGCTCGCTCGGCTACCGCATGGAGCGGCGGCCTAAACCGGTCGTGGCGCCCGGGCCAACCCACGCTGCGCCGGCGCCCGACAGCGCGGCGGAAGTACGACAGGAAATCGCCGTAGCCGACGAGGCGTCATCGGATAACGCAGCACCAGATAGCGCACCGCCCGCTGAAACCGCGGCGGTCGCGGCCGAGCCAGCGCTGGCCGAAGAGCAATCGCAAGACCAAGCCGTGTCGCAAGAGCCCGTCGTGAGCGAAACTCACGAAGCTGTCGCGGCCGCTGCAGATATCGAACCGACGACTGTCAGCACCGAGACCGTGGCTGACAGCACCGAGACGGCGGCGACGGCCGGCGAAAGTGTTTCTCAGCCGGGCGTGACTGTTGCGGCAACACCTGAAAGTGCAGCCGCTTCGGAGCAGACTGCCGCAGAGCACGATTTGATCGAAGTGTGGCGGCCAGGGCGAAGCGAAGGCCGCCGGCGACCGCGCGAGCGGCGTCGCGAACCGCGCCGACACATCGGCATGGAGACGCAAAAACCGGCAGAAGCAACAGGCGAGCCGGCTGTGGCGGCGAGCACAGAGGCGCAGCCGTCCAACGAACAAGCCGCAACGTCGCCGCCGTCTAAATCGGGACGGCCGCCTCGCCATCATCGCCGGCATGGCAGCGAACATCGCCAAGAGGACCGGCAGGGCCGGCAAGAAAACCGCCAAGAGCATCGCCAAGACCGCCGCCAAGACCGCGGCGAGCGTCCGCAGCCGCGCCCTGCACGGTTTGAGCGCCGTGAGCGGGAGAAAGCGCCCGATCCAAATTCCCCGTTCGCCAAACTCGCAGCGCTGAAGGCCCAGCTAGAAGCTGAGGCCAAGGAGCGGCGCTGAGTGCCGACCGAGGTCGATCGACAACGCATCGATCGCTGGCTCTGGCATGCGCGCCTCGTGCGTACCCGTGGAGCGGCAGCGGCGCTGGCGGGGGCGGGCTATGTGCGCGTGAACGGAACACGTATTGATGCGCCCGGCCGCATGGTGCGGCCCGGCGATGTCATCACGGTGGCGTTGGAGCGCAGCGTCCGCGTGCTCAAGGTCACTGGATTTCGCGAGCGCCGGGGTCCCGTAGGCAGCGGCGAGACGCTATATGAAGAGCTGACCTAAGGGTGCACCGCGAAGGCGCTTTCAGTTCGGCGAGAGTCTAAAGGGCGCCGCGTCTTGCACGCCTGTGAGCCATGCGATAGGAGCAATGCTCGCAAAAGCCCATTAGAGTGAGCCAATGACCTATATCGTCAACGACAATTGCATCAAATGCAAATACATGGACTGCGTGGAGGTCTGTCCCGTGGATTGCTTCTACGAGGGCGAAAACATGCTCGTCATTCATCCTGAGGAATGCATCGACTGCGGCGTTTGCGAGCCGGAGTGTCCGGTTGAGGCGATCAAACCTGATACGGAGCCGGGAGCCGAAAAGTGGCTCGGGCTCAACGCCGAGTACGCCAAAGTCTGGCCCAACATAACGGCGAAGAAAGAGCCGCCCGCCGACGCCAAGGAATGGGAAGGAGTGGCCAACAAATTCGAGCAGCATTTTTCCGCCAACCCCGGTACCGGCGACTGAAAAGCCGCAAAACTGGGGTAGTGGCATCGTTAACCCTTGTTAATAAGTATTTCCCCGTGCGGCACTGCCGCAATGTCATAAAGCTTTGATTTTAGCTGAAAATGTGCTATATGTAGATTGCATAATGAAAAACGCCCCCGATATCGCGCTCCACCATATCCCGGAGCCCTATTTTCTTCGGGGATTTTTCGAGGAACCGTCAAAAGAGGCGTGTGACCCACGCGATAGCTGTGGCTGATAAGACTCGTCGTCGTTCTAAGAAAAGCGCTCCCGGCATGAACCGGAAGGCTAGAAAAAACTCCTCCCGCGCGAGCCGGAGGCCCGTACAACCCGCGCGTGCGGCGACCCGTAACAGGGTCGGCGCGGCAAAGCCCGAGCAACGGCGCAAGCCGGATGCGGAAGGAGCAACTTTGGGAATGAGCGTGAAGAAGACTACACAAAGACATGGCTTCAAAACTAACGAGTTCATCGTCTATCCGGCCCACGGCGTCGGCCAGATCGTGGCCATCGAGGAGCAGGAAGTCGCCGGTGCGCGCCTTGAACTGTTCGTCGTCAACTTCGTCAAAGACAAGATGACGCTGCGGGTGCCGACCTCAAAAGTTGCGTCCGTAGGTATGCGAAAGCTTGCCGAGA
>JASHVC010000587.1 GCA_030039655.1 Xanthobacteraceae bacterium
CGTCCTGCGCATTGCCGACCTTGCTGTACGAGACCGCCAGGTCGCGCTGCCGTTCGGCGTTGTTGGCCTCGGCTTTCGCCAGGCGTTCGGCGATGGCGAGGTCGGCCTGGTAGGAGGCGATCGCCGCGGTTACGTCGCCCTGGGTGAGCTGCACGTCGCCGATTTCTTCATGGGAGACCGACAAGGCGCGCTGCCAGTCGAGGTTGTTGGCGTCCAACGCCGCCAGCTTCTCTCTGACGGCGAGGCTTGCCTGATAGGCGGTGAGCGCCGTAATCAGGTTGCCCATGGCAACGTGGACATTGCCGATGCGGTCATAGGAGGCTGAGAGGTCGCTCTGCCAGCCGGTATTGCGCGGATCGGCTTTCGTGAGCTGCTCCATGACGGTTAGGCTTGATTGAAAGGACACCAGGGCAGCGGTGAGATTGCCTTGTGCAACGTCAACGTCGCCGACTTCGTCGGAAGCGACCGCGAGGTCGCGCCGATAAGCCGTGTTGTTTGGATTGGTGACGACCAAGCTGGTGAGCAAATGCACCGCTTCTTCGGCATGCGCCCGTTCGTTCACTGTTTCGCCCAGGGCCGCGTAGTTGCGCGCGAACACGATCAGCATTTCGGCCTTGCGGTATTGCAGCTCAGGTGTCGGCCGGCCGAACCGTGCCATGTTGTCGAACAAACCTTCGGCCTGATTGAGCAGCGCAAGGGTCGCGGGGCGCGGCACGCCGTATTTCTCAGCCTGGGTCACCGCGGTGCTGACAATTTCGGTCGTCGTCTGCAGGGTGGCGTTGAGGAAAGCCTCGTTGGTTTTCAGCTGCTGCCACGCGTAGATGGCGCTGCCGGTGGCGGCGATTGCGAGAAGGACGCAAAGTCCGGCAGCCGCGGACCAAATGCGCGTGCGCCGCCGGCGCGCCTGTTCAGCGCGGCGGAAGATGTCATCGGCTGCGAGACCGGTGAGACCGGCGATGATCTTGGCGAGCCCGAGAGTCTTGCCGTCGGCGCTTTCGCGTAGATCGGGACCCAAGATGGTGATCGGTTGGTCGGTGATGCTGCCGTCCGCCGCCAGCTCGAAACGCAACGCTGGCGGAAAATTGTCCGGCGCCGTGCCTTCGATGATTACAGGGATGACCGGCCGTTGCGGATGGCGCGAGCGAAACAGCCGCACTTCCTCGTTGACTATCGGGCGTGAGGCGGACACCGGCGAGCAGAGCACAATCAGCGCCGCCGAGGCATCGATGGCTGCGAGCGTGGCGTCGGTCAGCGAATGACCGCCGGAAAAATCCTCGCGGTCGCGAAAGATGGGCCGCAAGGTGTTCGGTACCGGACCGAGCGGCGTCACGCGGCCGACGATGTCCTTGTCGATCCGGAAGGCCTCAAGCCGCGAATGCAGCCATCTGGCCCAGCCAACGTCGCGGTGGCTGTAGCTCAGAAACGCGCGGTATTTGATCGAGGCAATGTCCGCCACGCTCGCCCCTAATACAAAACAGCCGTGTCAATGTCCCGGCGGGCGAAACGCGATTGTCTTTTTGCTTGCGCGGTCCATCTCCTCGGGAGTCATGAGAACGACTGTCTTGCAAGCTATGAGACCGCTCTGGCTCGCGGCCAGCGAGGCGGCGGCAGCAGATACATTATCAGGAAGGTCGACGATCATGTAGACGTCAACATCGCCGAACGCAAAGTAGGCCGCCTCCAATTTTCCTCCCGCACTTTCAACCGTTTTAACGATGGCGGCATGACGCCCCGAGCCGCCTTCCCGCAACAGGCCCTTCGCGCCTTCAGAAGTGTAACGCGCTTCAAAGAGATACTTTGCCATATCACGATCCTTTCGGAGCGACCGACATGCAGAGCATGTTACCTTTCTGGAGGTCGGCGACGCAACGGCTCAGCTAAAACCGAGTGACGAGACGGCGGCAAGAGCGATGCCAATCCACCGATTGCGGACGCAATTCGAGTCGCCTTGATTGGTCGACCATGCTCGCCGCTCGCAAACGCCAGGATTTCCCGTGCGATGAGCGTGCGAAATTTGGCACGTCAATCCTTGGCCGGCACGGTGCGCAGATAAGCGACGACGGCGTCGAGATCGTCCTTTGAGACCGTCGTGTAGTAGTGGAAGCCCATGGGCGGCTTCAGCTTGCTGCCGTCGCGATCGATGCCCTGGGTAATGGCGCGCTTGATCTCGTCGTCGGTCCAGGCACCGAGGCCTTTTGTCTTGCTTGAGGTGATGTTGCGCGACACCGAAACGCCCCATGGGCCGGGCATCTCGAAACCTCCAGCGCCAAGCCTGTTGGTAAAATCGCGCCCGCGCGGACCCATCGGGGTGTGGCACTCCATGCAGTGCCCGACGGTGGCGAGATAGAACCCTTTCTTCACTTTGTCGGTCATCATGGCATCGGTGAACGGCTTATCGGCGCCGGGTGGAATCGGGTGCCCCTGGGGCATCTTGTAGATCGGAGCAGGTACTTCGTTTTTGATCCGCTTGATCGTGTGCAGGTAGGCGATGACCGCGTCGAGATCGTGGTCGGTCATGATCTCATAGAAACCGCTGGGCATGACCATGGCCACCGGGACGCCATTCCGTTTGATGCCTTTGCGCAATACTTGTTTGAGCTCGGCATCCGTGTAATTGCCGATGCCGGTTTCCTTGTCCGGGGTGATGTTTGCTGCGGTCACCTTGAACGGCGGCTCGTCCCAGCTCGG
>JASHVC010000588.1 GCA_030039655.1 Xanthobacteraceae bacterium
GTCGAATAGGTGTGGAACACTTCGCCGGCTTCATTTTTGAAAAACGCACTGGCACCTGGGCGCTCTTCGCTCGGGAATGTGGTCATCTCGTAATTGTACATCGCCGTGCCGGAGGCCTTCTCTTCCGGTGAGGCCGAGACTTGATAGTCATGATTGAAGTCGCTGCCGGCCGATGACACCCATTTAAAATGCCAGCCCATGCGCGCCTTGAATTTTTCGATCTGCGGCAGCGGTGCGCGCGAGACCACAACGAAGCTGATGTCGCGCTGCGCCAGATGGATGACCGAGCCGCCAAAGTGATCGGCGAGGAACGAACAGCTTGGACAACCCGCTTCCCAATCCGGCCCGAGCATGAAGTGGTAGATGATCAACTGGCTCTTGCCGCCGAACAGGTTTGCCAGTGTTTGCTTGCCGTCCGCCGTTTCGAAGACGTATTTCTTTTCGACCTTCTCCCACGGGAGTTCGCGGCGCTTCTTGGCGAGTGCGTCACGGGCGCGGGTGAAAGCCTTCTCCTCCACCAGATAGGCCTTGCGCGCCGCGACCCATTCGTCGTGCGATACGACTTTCTGCGGTTGCATGATGAGCTCCCTGATGCGCCTATGCGTAGCCTGGGTTTCGCTTCGCTCAACCCGGGCTGCGGCGCGCCTTACTGCGCGGGTGTCATCCAGCCGATGCCGGCGCCGCCTGGTTCCATCAGGACAGCGATGCGGCCGACCTCGGGAACATCGAAGATGGGCTTCATGAGCTTGGCGCCCGCTTTTACCGCTTGAGCGACCCGCGCATCGACATCGTCGACTGCCAGATACGCCATCCAGCTCTCCGGCACCTGGCCATATTCGGGACCGCTGATGTCGAAAATTCCAGCGACCGCCTCGCCATCCATATTTGCCAGCCAGTAGGTGCCGCCGTCCGGCGTCGGCATGGCCTCAAAGGTCCAGCCAATGGTCTGCGCATAGAACTTCTTCGCGCGCTCGACGTCACGGGTCATGAGTTCGTTCCAGTAGAAGGTGCCGTGTTCTCCGGCCATGAGGTGCTCCTGTTCTTCCTGTAAGGCTGCCGCGAGATGCTTCACGCAGCCAGCAACTTCTCCATCTTGTCGAGGGCGCCATCCCAGCCGTTCTGGTGGCGGTCGCGGGCGTCCTCGTCGAAGAATTGTTCGTGGGTTACCGTCAGCAGCGTGCCGTCGCCATCAGGCTTGAGCATAACGGTCACGAGGGATTCTCGTTCCGGGGTCGTCCTCCAGGCCCAGGTGAAAACGAGTTTCTCATTGGCGATGATCTCGCGATAGACGCCGCTGACGTCGTGCTCTTCGCCGTCCGGCGCTCTCATGATCCAGCGGTAGCGGCCGCCGACGCGCAGGTCACTCTCGGCGCTGATCGCCTTGACTTCGCCCGGCCCCATCCAGCGTTTCACTTTTTCCGGGTCGGTCCACGCGGCGAAGACTTTCGCCGGCGGGGCTTTGAGGCGGCGCTTGAGGGTGAGGCTCGGTTTAGTGGCGGCTTGAGTGGCCATAATTCATCTTCCTCCAGGAAGGCTGCAAGATTATCGAGTCGATCGGACCAGAATTTTTCGTAGCGATTGAGCCATTCGAACGCGTCACGCATGGGCTCCGCCTCGAGCCGGCACGCGACCGTACGACCGGTCTTGGTACGCGCGACCAGGCCGGCATCGGAAAGAACGTCCAGATGCTTCATGATGGCTGGCAGGGATACTGGAAATGGCGCCGCCAACGCGCTGACCGAGAGGCCGGGCTCCTGCGCCAGTCGCATCACCAGCGCACGGCGCGTTGGATCGGCAAGGGCCGCAAAAGTGCGATCAAGGGTAGGCTCATTAAACTTAACCATGTGGTTAAGTTTAGCCGTAACGTCACCGCTGTCAATACGAGATCGTGAGGGTCGTTCGGCCGCTGGGCGGAGGGCCGAAATTTGTGCGGCGTAATTGACCGAATTTTCGCGGCGCCCTGGCCCGCGCGGGGTCGCGGGCAGAAAAGGGAGGGCGAAGCTCGGCACAAAAAAAGAGGGAACGCCGAAGCGCTCCCCAAATTTAACGTAAGTTCAAGAGGCGAAACGTCTCTTAAGTCTGCCGGATCGGTAACGAACGCTTAGTCTGGCAAGGCTGTCGACACGCTGCCGAAGACATCGTTCAGGCCTGTTCCAAGGCCGAAAACGACGGCAATAATTGCGACCGCAATACCGGCCGCGATAAGCCCATACTCGATGGCGGTCGCGGCATTCTCGTCGCGGCCAAAAGCCCTGATCCACTCACCCATTGTCTGCTCCTAAGCTCTGCTGGCATTCCAAAATCGCCCGCGGGAGCAAGCTAGGTGTGGCAAATTACCTATAGGTGAACTCGATCGTGGGAATTTGTCGACATGTGAGGCGGTACCTTTGGGCGGTTAACGCTGAAACTCCTCACTTCAGAAAAAGCACTTCAAATAACAATCAAACATTGCGCGTGTGCAGTTAACATTGCAAATTTTCTGCCGAGGAAAAAATAGTTCAAATAATCATCAAACGCGGGGGAAAATTGCGGCGCGCGTCAATCCTGGTTCAATGGCCGTAGCTCAGCACGGTGTTGATTAGTTTTATCCCATCATCGCTCGCCCATTCGGCCGGGCCGGCCATATCGCCGATCTCACAGCCGTCGCGATCGACAACGAGAGTCGTGGGCATACCAAAGGCTTTGCCCGCGATTTTGAGGTCTTCAAACACCTGCGCACTTTCGTCCGAATAGTAGGCGAGGTGAGTGATGCCCACGTCCTTGAGGAAGTTGAGCGGCTTTTCCGGATCCCGGGTGTCGATGTTGACGGCGACGACTTCGAAATTTGGGCCGCCGAGCGTGGCCTGCAACTTGTCGAGTGCCGGCATCTCGCGGCGGCACGGCACGCACCAGGTGGCCCATAGGTTGAGCAGCACGGTGCGGCCCCGCCAGTCGGCAAGCGTGCGCGGGCGGCCGGTCGAGTCCTTGAACGTAAGATTAGCCAGGCTGAACGGCGTTTGCGCCAACGCCAGCGCGGCCACTTCGCCGTGAATGAGAGGGGCAATCCGTGATGCTGTCCCGACGGCCTCCCGGCAGGCGGCGTCGGCCGGATTGCTTCGCAGATGCCCGATCCCGTATACCCCCGCGATAACGGCCAGGGTCAGCAGCGCCGCAGCCGCCCCGATCAGGCGGCGCCGGCGCATCGGATCGTCAGGCTGTGTGGAAAGCTCGGTCATCGATTAGAGATTACAGCACTTTGGCGGACGCATCATGGCCAACAAAATGTGGGGTGGACGCTTCGGCCAAAAACCCGATCCGCTCATGGAGCAGATCAACGTCTCGATCGATTTTGACCGCAAGCTCTATCGGCAGGACATCGCAGCCAGCAAGGCTCACGCGGCGATGCTCGCCAAAAACGGCATTATCACGGCCCAGGATGCGAAACAGATCGCTCACGGTCTAGACACGATCCTGTCAGAAATCGAAGCCGGCAAGTTCGATTTCAAGCGTGTGCTCGAGGACATTCATATGAATGTCGAGGGGCGGCTCGGCGACTTGATCGGACCCGCCGCCGGGCGGCTGCACACGGCGCGCTCGCGCAACGATCAGGTGGCCACCGATTTCCGGCTCTGGGTGCGCGACGCTATCGACCGCATCGACACCGCGCTTGCGGCCTACCAACGCACGCTGGCCGAAAAGGCGCTCGAGCATGCCGGTACCGTGATGCCGGGCTTCACCCATTTGCAGACCGCACAGCCTGTCACCTTCGGTCATCATCTGTTGGCCTATGTGGAAATGGCGGCGCGCGACCGCGGCCGCTTTGCCGACGCTCGCGTACGGCTCGACGAAAGCCCGCTTGGCGCCGGCGCGCTCGCCGGCACCTCTTTCCCAATTGACCGCGCTATGACGGCGAAAGCGCTCGGCTTTGCGCGGCCGATGGCGAATTCGCTCGACGCGGTAGCGGACCGCGATTTTGTGCTGGAGACGCTGTCGGCGGCTTCTATCACCTCCGTGCATCTGTCGCGCTTCGCCGAGGAGATTGTGATCTGGTCGTCCCCGCTTGTCGGCCTCATCCGACTTTCCGACCGCTTCACCACTGGCTCCTCGATGATGCCTCAGAAGCGCAACCCAGATGCAGCCGAACTCGTCCGCGCCAAGACGGGACGCATCGTCGGCGCGCTCAATGCGCTGCTGCTGGTGATGAAAGGACTGCCGCTCGCCTATCAAAAGGATATGCAGGAGGACAAGGAGGGCGCGATCGACGCCATCGATGCGCTCGCGCTCTCGATTGCCGCTATGACCGGCATGGTGCGCGACATGGAGCCCGATATCGCGCGCATGCGTCAGGCGGCAGGCGAAGGTTTCAGCACGGCGACCGATCTTGCCGATTGGCTGGTGCGCGAATTGAAGCTGCCGTTCCGGGAGGCCCACCACATCACCGGACGCATTGTCGCCAAGGCAGCGGAGGCTCAGGTGACCCTGGAGCGGTTGCCGCTCGCGGTGATGCAGGAAATCGAGCCGCGGATCACCAAGGCGGTGTATAATGTGCTCTCGGCCGAAAAATCCGTGGCCAGTCGTACGGTTTTTGGCGGTACGGCGCCGAAAAACGTCCGCGCTCAGGCCAAACGCTGGCTTAAGCGATTGGTGGCGGTGTAAAGGGGCTGGCAACGGCGCGGCGACAAAATCTCGCCGCCACTCTGTGCTGTGGTTGCGGGAGCGGGCGCCCGTTGGGTTGATGGGGAGCAAGATTTGCCGGGTAATCGACTAAGCGTTGGCTGGGCGCTCGCCGTTGCGCTGGTCCTGCCGCTTGCGCTTACCGCTTGCGGCCGCAAAGGCGCGCTCGACCCGCCGCCGGATAGCGCCGTCCCCGTCGTGCCGCCTGCTGCCGCCCCGTCAAATTATGTCGATCCGACGACGCCGACCGGGGCCGCGCAACCGGCGCCGGTTAGCCAAGTCACCGCGCCTCCGCCGGCCAAGACATTTCTATTGGACCCCCTGATCCGGTAACGGCTGCGCCATCGCCGGGAGCTGTGGTCGGACCGCGCGGCCTCGCGAAGGTCGGTCTACTCACAACGGCCAGCCATTTCCTCTCCCGTGCATCCTGTTCTAAACACCCGTCATGCATCACTTCGCCTATCGCGATGGCGTGCTGCACGCCGAAGATGTCAGTCTGGTCGCACTGGCGGAGGCCGTCGGCACACCGTTCTATTGCTATTCGAGCGCGACCATCGAGCGGCACTATCGCGTGTTCGCCGCCGCTTTCGCGGATGTGGATGCGCTCGTCTGTTACTCCTTGAAGGCGAATTCAAATCAGGCCGTGATCTCGACCCTGGCGCGGCTGGGTGCGGGCGCCGACGTGGTCTCCGAGGGCGAACTGCTGCGCGCCCGGCACGTGGGAATTCCCGCGAACAAAATCGTATTTTCCGGGGTCGGCAAGACGCCGCGGGAACTTGCGCTCGCGGTCGATCACGGCATCCTCTCCGTCAACGCGGAATCCGAAGCGGAGATCGAGCAGCTCGCCGCTATCGCCGTTGGGAAGGGGCGTTCGGTCGATATCTCGATCCGCGTTAATCCTGATATCGACGCCAAGACCCACGCCAAGATTGCGACCGGCAAGGCGGAGAACAAATTCGGCATTCCGATCAGCCGCGCCCGCGATGTCTACGCGCGTGCCGCCAAACTTAAAGGCGTGCGGGTGGCCGGCGTCGACATGCATATCGGCAGCCAGATCGTCGACCTCGATCCATTCGCTGATGCGTTTGCGCTGTTGGCGGACTTTGTCGGCGCACTGCGCGCGGACGGCCACACCATCAAACATCTCGATCTCGGTGGTGGGCTCGGCATTCCGTACCGGGAGGACAACGAGCCGCCGCCCGACCCGAACGCCTATGCGGCGATCGTCAAGCGCGCCACCGCTGGCCTCGGCTGTAAGCTCATCTTCGAACCTGGTCGGCTCATCGTCGGCAATGCCGGTATCCTGCTAACGCGCGTACTTTACGTGAAGCGCGGCGAGGCCAAGACGTTCGTTATTGTGGACGCCGGCATGAACGATCTCGTCCGTCCAACCCTCTATGAGGCGCACCACGACATCAAGGCGGTCCGCGAGCAACCCGT
>JASHVC010000589.1 GCA_030039655.1 Xanthobacteraceae bacterium
GGCGCGCATCACACCGGCCAGATACTGGTTGTAGGAACCGCATCGGCACAGATTGCCGGACATGGCCCGGCGCGCTTCTTCGATGGTGGGATGAGGATTGGTCTGCAACAGAGCCACCGCAGACATCACCTGGCCCGGTGTGCAGAAGCCGCACTGTGGGCCAATCTCGGCGATGAAGGCTCTTTGCACCGGGTGCAGTTGCCCGTCCTTGCCGATGCCTTCGATCGTGGTGATCTCCTTGGCGGCGACCGCATGGGTCAGCGTCGTGCACGAATAGATCGCGGTGCCGTTGGCGATCACGGTGCAAGCGCCGCATTCGCCGCGGTCGCAGGATAGCTTGGTCCCGGTCAGGCCGAGCTTGTAGCGCAGCGTGTTGGCCAGCGTCTCGTGCGGTAGCACGTCGACACGCCGAGTCTGGCCGTTGATCTTCAGGCTGACCAGGCGTTCCACGGCGCCGACATTGGCCGCCTGCGCGGAGCCGGCGCGGAACAGATAGCCGGTTGCGCCGAGCGTTGCGCCCGAAGCGATGACACCTTTGATGAAACTTCGCCGCGACGCCTTGATTCGAGCGATATCAGACAACGGGCCGCCGCCCGCCGCGTGATGATCGTCGGCCGCATGCGCATCGCCGGCATGCGTTGCGTGGCAATCTTCTGCCATTGCCGTCTCCTTGGTTTTCCTCGCGGGGGCTGACCGTCCCCGTCGGGGCAGGATCCATCGACTTAGTGGGCCAGGATTACTGGCTTTTTTGGAGTTCTGCCTGAGGTCAGACTGCGCCAAAACCGGGCCTGACTCAAGCCGAATTGTTCCGGTTCTAAACTAACCCCAGACCAAAGGAATTGTTGGGCCGCCGACGAACTTCGGTCGGGGGCCGTCGAATCAGTTGTGGAATTCGTGGGTGCGGAAAAACTCGGCGGTAAGCTTGGCTGCCCGCTGCTGATCGTCCGGGGTCATCCTCAGCTCTACCGCGTCGCGGCAGGAAAGGCTTTGCGAATAGCCATTGGAGAGGGCGATGTCGCACCAGGAATAGGCCTGGGCGAGGTCACGCGGGACGCCGCGACCGTAAAAGTATTGCATTCCGAGAAAAAACTGCGCGGTCGGCTGGCCGGCGTCGGCGGCACGGCGGAACCAGTAGAGCGACTGCTCGTCATCGCGCCGCACCCCTTTGCCCGAATAATACATGAATCCCAAGGAGGCCTGCGCCTTGGCATCGCCTTCCTTCGCCAAGCGCCACCAGATCGCATACGCCTGCGCGTAATTGGCCGCATTGAACGCGTCGAGGCCGTCTTCGAACGGATCGGCGCTGGCCAAAGCGGCCATCTCGGCAAGTATCAAAACCGCAACCGCGACGGCAAGCAGCTTTCGCGACGTCAAAGCCCTTCGTTCATCCGTGCGTGCCACCGGACGGGCGTCCCAATTTGGCAGAGGCATCAGAATTTCGCCCCCAGTACCCGGTCGATCTGCGCGTCGGTCGGCGTCATGTGATAAAAGCGCTGAAAGAATTCGCGCGTGATGGGCCGCAAGTCCTCCGGGAAGCGATCTGGATAGAGAACCTTGCCGAGCCACCACAGTCCGATCAGCCGGTTGACCGACGGCGGAAAATCCACCCAGCCGAACGGCATGTTTGGCGACAAATGAACCCGCCCGGTCTGCACCGCCTTCACCGGCGCCCATACTGGATCGTTTCGCACGCTCGCCGCGAAGGCCGGTTCGATGGTGATGATCACATCGGGGTTCCAGGCAAGAACCTGCTCCATGGAGACTGTCGCCATGCCGCCCTTGCGCTCTGCCGCGACATTGCGGGCGCCAAGAAACTCGATGGTCTCCACATTGATTGAGCCGCCCAACCCGGTTTCCAGTCCGCGCGGTCCGCGGGCGTAATAGACGCGAGGCTGATTGGCGGCGGGAATCTTATCGACGCGGCCTTTGACGGTGGTGATGATGCGATCGGCGTAGCGCGCGAATTCCTCGGCCTCTCGCGGCCGCTTCGTCAGCTCGCCAAGCTTGCGATAGATGGCCGCCGAGGCCTCGAAGCGGCCGTCGAGCAGGGCGTAGGGGATGCTGGTCTGTTGCTGCACCTTGTCGGCGAGCGAGATGTAAGTGTCGTTGACCGTGCCGAAGTCGAGAACGAGATCGGGCTTGAGCTTGAGCAAAACTTCCAGATTGGTTGTGTTGCCGCGGCCGGTCAGACGGCCGACCTCCGGCCTGTCGCAGGCGCCAGCGCCGAGGAACTCGCATTGCGCTGGCTCCAGGCTGCGGGTCCAGCCAAGCAGCAGCTCGGGCGCAAAGGTGTAGAGGAGGATGGCGGCGGGCGGGCCGGCCGCGAAGACCCGCTCGATCTTGTCTGGGATGACGATGGTGCGCCCGACGGAATCGGTCACACTTGCGGCTCGCGCCAGACGCGGCGCGAGCAGCGTGGCCGAAAGCCCGGCCAGCAGTGAGCGGCGTTCGATTTTCATTGCATCATTGCCGATTTCCGGCGCGCATCGAGATTTTGCGGCTTTGCCCGGCTGAGGTGCGCCTGGGTGCGCGCAGGGCGGTCTCCAGATCGCGCAATCGCGATTCGGCGGCGTTCGACGCCGCGGTCTCGATGGTGCGATAGTTCTGCACCAGGCCGGAGCCGAATTCGGTGAGCGCCGCTCCGCCGCCCTGCGAACCGCCGGACTTCGTGCTCACCACGGCGTGGCGGAAGCACCTGTTCATGTCGTCGATCAGAAGCCAGGCCCGCCGGTAGGACATGCGCAGGTTCCGCCCGGCTTGCGAGATGGAGCCGGTGCGGCCGATCTCTTCGAGCAGGCGGATTTTTCCCGGCCCAACCGACCGTCTCGAGCCGAAGTCTACACGCAACGTCAATCTGGTCTCGCTCACGACGACCGCTCCGCTCTGGTGCGTGACGATACAGCGGCTCGGGGCGAGGCCAAAGCGCCATCCAATCTCAAACATTCCACTTCAGGCTCGTCGTATCCAATGGGATATAGCGAGATTGGCACAGCGAGCGGCGCTTGCAAAGCGCTCGTCACTTGGGTTCGGTAATCGGCCGCGATGAGATTAGTCGACGCCCACCATTACATCGCTCGCCTTGATGACCGCATAGGCAGTCTGACCCGCGGCGAGCTTCAGCTCTTCGGCGGCCTCATTGGTGATCGAAGCCATGACGACGGCGCCGCCGATATCGATTCTGACATGGCTGGTGGTGGCTCCTTTCTTTACCTCGACGATGGTGCCTTTGAGCTTGTTGCGTGCACTGAGTTTCATCATCTTCACCTCTCGCTTTGGCCCGGCGCGAAGCCGTAGCCGACCAAAATCTATGCTGCCGCCGAAATTGTCCGTGCTTCCGTTATATTCTAGGAGATATGACGGGATTGCGGAAGTATGGCGGCACCGCCGGTGTGCTGGCTATAACGGTCAAGTCACAATACTGCTCGTGGCAATTTCTTATGTGTGTTCAAGACGGACATACTCGTATTTTGCGGATTTGCACGAGCGCGCGCTATTGGTTGGACGATGCAGGATTTTACGGACGCCCTTCGTACGGCGGCGGCTCTGATCGCTCACCTTGATCCCGAGCTACGCGAAATTGTTTTGTTGTCGCTTAGCGTCAGCCTCACAGCTAGCGTTTGCGCCTTTGTGATTGGTTCGCCAGTCGGTACGTCATTGGCAATGTACAGCTTTCCTGGCAGAGGCGCGTTGATCGTCATCGCCAATGCGCTATTAGGTTTGCCGCCAGTTGTCGTCGGACTTGTCGTCTATCTGCTCCTGTCGCGTTCAGGGCCGCTGGGGCCGCTGGGCATCCTGTTCACGCCAAGCGCGATGGTGATCGCGCAAAGCCTGCTCGGCATTCCAATTGTCATTGCGCTTGTCCATCGCATGTCGGTGGACAACTGGGCCACCTACGGCGACGCCCTATTGGTCGACGGTGCTTCGCGCTTGCGGGCAATGATTCCGATCATGCTTATTGGCCGCGATGGATTGCTGACCGCCTTCCTTGCAGCCTTCGGTCGCGCAATTGCGGAAGTCGGTGCGATTATCATCGTTGGCGGCAATATCCGGGGCTACACCCGCACGATGACAACGGCTATCGCCTTGGAGACGAGCAAAGGCGAATTGAGCTTCGCGCTTGCTTTGGGAATTATTCTCATCATCCTGTCGATGACGGTAAGTGCGCTGAGCCTCGTATTTGGACGCGCCTTGA
>JASHVC010000590.1 GCA_030039655.1 Xanthobacteraceae bacterium
AAGCGCTACAGCGCCTTCATCCAGGGCTCGTCCAATATCGAAAAGCATCTGCACGACCACAGCATCGACACGATCCTGATCACCGGCACCGCCACCAACGTCTGCTGCGAGAGCACCGCTCGCGACGCCATGATGCTCAATTTCAAGGTCATCATGGTGGCAGACGGCCTCGCCACCCACACCGACGAGGAGCACAACGCCACGCTGTCGAATTTTTACGGCCAGTTCGGCGACGTGCAGACGGTGGACGAAGTCGTGCAGTCGCTGGATCGAGGGGATAAAAAGAAAGCGGCGGCTTAGTTCCGTTACCCGAGGTGCCGCGCCAAGTGCCGAGCCTCGAAGGGCGATGCCCTCCAACGCCGAGCCGTGTCCTTCGGGTCCGGCTGCGCAGGCGGATGCTCGTTAGATTGCCTCCGTCGATCGTGCCACGGCGGCACATGCCAACTTGCCTAATCTCATAACGCCCTTTTCGATACGCTCATTCCATCCGTGTCCGCAGCTAAGACGCAGGCAGTGACCGTAGTGGCCGCTAGTCGAGAACACGTGGCCGGGGACAAAGCAAATCCCGCTGTCCACGGCCTTATCGAAGAGGGCTGCCGCCTGCACGGATTTTGGCAGTTCGAGCCACAGCACGAAGCCGCCAGCGGGACGGCTCACCCTCGTGCCCTTGGGAAACGTCTGCTCGACGGCGCGACTCATCTGGCCGATGGTGTCTTCAAAAACGCGCCTGATCCGGCGCAAATGATTGTCATACCCACCGGAGGATAGGAATTCGGCAAACGCGACCTGGAGCAAGGGCGGACCTGACAGCGTGAATGCCAGCTTTCTTTCGAGGGCGCTTTGCATGTGCGCCGACGTTTTTGTCGCCATCCAGCCGATGCGGTAACCGGGAGCGATGGTCTTCGAGAACGAGCTGCAATAGATAACTGTGTTAGCGTTACGCTTGAGCGCAATGAATGGAACCGGCCGCTCAGACCCGAAATAAATATCGCCGGTAATGTCGTCTTCGATCAGCGGAACGTGGTGTCTAGCCAACAATGCCAGCACTTTCAGTTTCTTTTCGTTTAGCATGGTGCAGCCCAGCGGATTGTTGAAACTGGACGAAAACAGACATGCCTTCACGCCTCCACGCTCCAGCGCCCTCTTAAGGGCTGTGAGATCAATTCCGCTCGTCGCATCGGTCGGCATTTCGAATGCCTTGAGACCTAGCGCTTCGAGCGAGCGAAGCAATCCAAAATAGGTCGGCGATTCGATTGCAACGGTATCGCCAGGCCGCGTCACTACACTCAATGCCAGTGTAATGGCCTCCATGCAGCCGGAGGTGATGACGATCTCTTCGGGTGAAAACGCTGCACCCCAGCGCAACGCGCGCCGGGCGATTTCCTGGCGCAGCCGCGATTCGCCCTTTGGACCGGTGTAAGTGTTGTAAGTGGTACCCTTGGTGCGTGCCGCTCGGGCCAAAAACCGATCGAGACGGGCCGCTGCCAACAGTTCGGCATTTGGGATGGCCCAGCCCAGGGGAACCAGCCGAGGATCCACCGAGTATTGATGCAGCCGCAACAACGTTGCCGATATGGCAACGGGGGCGGCCTTGCTCGGCGGATTGGAAATCGCCGGCGCTTCGAGGTGAGTAGCCGCGCGCGCGGTAACGTAGTGTCCCGATTGAGGCCGCGCCTCCAGCACTCCGCGGTCTTCGAGGAGGCGGTATGCCTGGAGCGCGGTCGAGAGGCTTACGCGCTGCTGCTTGCTGATGTCCCGAAGCGAGGGCGCGCGCGAACCGGGGCTCAGTGTTCCGGAATCCACGAGTCCGCTGACCAAGTTCGCTACTTCCTCATAACGGAAATGGGGATGCGCGCGCACGCGAGACCGCTCCGACGTCGACGTCGTGACCCGTACAGATCATCGGGATGATAACTGTTACGGATATAATTTCAATTGCCTGTATCTGTTACGATTTGCCATTTTCGTTATGAAACTGTTGTCGCAATGGAGCAGCACTTGGGAAGCGCTTGCCGATGTTCCGCATATCGCAGCCGGCTCGTGCCGGGGCATATTTTGAGGTGCTGGCCGCCGTTTTCGTAAGCCTGCTCGTCCAGACGACGATATCGTTGTTCGCAGCGAGCGTTCCCGTACTGGCGGCTGTAATCACCGCTGAGCGAGGCTGGAATCCCACGATAATCGCGTTCTATCCGATCGTCCTTTATGTCACCGCTTTTCTGATCAGCTTCCACATTCCCGCGCTGCTGTTCCAGATGGGCGGGATGGGGTTGAGCCTCGCAAGCGTCGTGCTGGCTGCCGCCGGGCTGTTGTTCCTGCTGCTGCCCAGCGCCGCCGCCGCGCCATTCGCCGCGGTCGCCATCGGTTGTGGGACTGCTGCGATGAATCCAGCAAGTTCGCAAATTCTGGGACCGCGAACCACGGCGCGAACTGCGGCACTGGTGATGTCGATCAAGCAAACGGGCGTGCCGCTGGGCGGTGTGGCAGCCGGGGCGCTCGTGCCTATCCTGGCGGCGCATTCCGGATGGCGCACAGCCGCTGTCGTGCTTGTCGCCGCGGGCTTCGCATTGGCGATTGTTCTGCTGCCCTCTGCGCAGTGGCTCGATGGCGCAGCGAAACCCGCCAAACCCGCCGCCACTCGGCCACTCGATCCGGCAAGGCGTCTACTCGCTATGCCGGGCATGCCTAACCTGTTGTTTGCAAGCCTAACATTCAATGGCATGCAACTGTGCCTGCGGTCGTTCTTCGTGGTCTATCTGGTAACCAATCAGCGCTTCAGCCTGGTCGCGGCCGGAGCAGCATTCAGCATTTCACAAGCAGCCGGAATGGTCGGCCAGGTCGGCTGGGCGACGCTTTCGGATCGTCTCCTTTCGGTTCGCGCGGTCATGGCAATCATCGGCATGCTCATGAGCTCGGCGGCGTTTTGCACTGCCGCGATGACGCCGCATTGGTCCTTTGGCGCAGTCGGTGCGGTTGCAGTGGTCTACGGAGTCAGTGCCGCAGGCTACCTGCCGGTGCTGCTGGGCGAAGTAGCGAAGCGATCGCCGCCCGGCCAGGTTGGCGCGCTCACCGCCGGTGCACAGCTATTCCCGCTGAGCGGAAGCGTCGTTGGACCGCTCGCATTCGGGGGCATAGCCGTTGTCGTAGGGATGCCGGCCGCATTTCTGCTTGCGGCCGCGAGCACGTTGGCGGGCACAGCCCTTTTGGCAGCGCCGCATCAACTGTTCGCCGATCTGTTTCGCGAAAGGCGCAGGGCATGAACCCCGGTCCCAAATCGAGGCCCTTAAGGCGAAACTCGGCTCGGTTGACGCGGGATGCAGCAAGCTCGGAGGATGATGCCGAGCAAGCTCTGAAAGAGATTGTGGCCGCTCAAGGCAAGTCGGGTGACCAACGACTCGAGAGCTCACAAGGTTTGCGAGAAAAGCGAACAAAAAATCATCGATGAAAGTCGAATCGCCGCACCGTTAAGCATCCGGTCGCTTGTATTCGGGATTCATCGCGCGGCGCGGTCAGCGCCGCGACTTTCTTCTTCGATGCTTCGATATCCACGCCACGGCTCGGCGCAACACTCGAGCGAGCTAAGCTGCCGTCAGGCCGGAGTCTTCATGTCCTCAGGCGTCGGGATGAATTTCTCCATTTTCGGCGGCGCGCCGTTCTTGCGCATCTCTCCGAGCCAGATGCGATGAATGCGCGGGTCCTGATCGTCATACTCGATCTGGTCGCCGCCCTCCTTGACGCTCTTCGACACTGCCGGTTTGTCCCCGCCGCCAGCCCCGATAAGCGAGATGCGGTTCGCCAGCGTCGTCGGATAGCGCAAGCCGCCCACGGCCGTGGCCAGATAGCGCGCCGGCTCCGGTCCGGTGTTGAAGTGCTGATGGAATTGCCGGTCGGACGGCACCAGCACCATGCCGTGCTTCCAGTCGATGCGGCGGAAATCCTTTTCTCCCTCGAACCAGAGCAGCGAATAACCTAGCCCGATCACGCACATGACGTGGAAGCTCGGCCCGTGCCGGTGGCCCTTCTTGTAGGTGCCCACGGGCATTTCCGAAATGTGCGCGTGCATGGTGCCGTCAGCGAGCACGAACATGATGTTGGTGCCGCCGGCGCCGCGGTCGCCCCAGCTTTTCAGCTCGATCGAGGTCAGGTCGGGAACGAAATTCGTTTCCCACATGTGGTTGCCCTGACGCACGGTGATCAGATCGCCCTCGCCCGAGAAGTATTTCTTCTTGCCCGCGCGTTCGCTGAAATCGAAATCGCTGGCGAAGACGAAGCTCTCGTTGTGAAAGACGTTCATCACCATCGGCAGGTTGGTGGTGCTGACCAGCAGCGCACGCTCGGTGCCGCTGCCGTTGAAGTGCCGGTGCTTGGCGTTGAGTGGAATGGCGAACAGGCTCTTCTCGCCCCATTCGAAACTGCGCCGGCTGCCGTCGGCGAATTCGAGCTGGGTCGAACCGTGGCCCTCGAGCACGTAGATGACTTCTTCGTAGAGATGGCGCTGCGGCGTCGTCGACTTGCCGGGCGCGATCTCGAAGACGAACATGTTGGCGAAATCGCCGCGCCCTTTCAGGTGCACCGCCGCGCCGTTAACCCCGTAGCGCGGCCATGGCGCAGTCCTCACGTCGAACAGGTAGACGCCATAGTCTTCAACGATCGGGATGCCCTCGCCCTTGAGCCAGTCGAGGTAGGGATCAATCCCGTATCGTGGCTTCTGTTGCTGTTGCGGCACTTCGCGCACGTTCATGTGTTCCTCCGGGGGCGCCTTGGGCGAAAGCATAGTATACAAAACTCTATAACCGTCGTCCCGAGGTGCCCGCCGGAGGTGGGCCTCGAAGGATGCATGGCTCGAGCCCTCGCCCTTCGAGGCTCGCTTCGCTTGGCTCGCACCTCAGGGTGACGGGCGCACGCTAGGCGAACAGCAAGGACTTGATCACCACCGGCACAACACCCGGCGGGGCGATCAGCTCGCCGACATCAACGTAGTCGAGTTCCTGCAACTCCATGCCGTCGATGGAGACGAGCTTTCCCGACCAGTGCAGCTCGCGGTGCAGGAGCCGGCCGAGCGTCTTGCCGATATCGCCGTCGATCATCAGGAGCAGGAGCTTGATGCGATCTTTTAGGGGAACAAGCGCCTGCACAATCCCCTCCCCCATCGCCTTCAGCCGTGAATGTTCCGGATCGCCATGCCATGAAAATGCGATCGCCACGCTGCCGGTGCGGTCGAGATCGACCTCGTCAACGCCGGCGCGGATCGCGTCGGCCAGTGGCTGCGGATCGATGTTTCCCGACGACCCAAAGTCGACGCGAACCACCGGCACATTGTGTACCGGCAATACGTATGGGTCAGGCAGATAAATGGTCTTACCGCTGACCTGAACCGTGAACTGAGAGGCGCCGATCACAGTGGCGCGGATACGCTGGCCTGGATCGATGAGCGGCAGCGTGCTGCGCCGGCTCAGCTCACGCGCGAGTTCGCCGGCGAGCATTTTGGCGATGTCGCCGTACTCCTTGTCCTCATGGCCGAACATGTATTCGGCCACGCCGCCCGAGAACGTAATCGCAGTCGGCGCGCAGGGTCGCGGCAAGCGCTCGGTGAGCAGAAGCGATTCTCC
>JASHVC010000591.1 GCA_030039655.1 Xanthobacteraceae bacterium
AAGCGGCCGGTCGAGCCCGAACGCATCGACCAGATGGTGTCCAAAATCGTGCGCGAGTTGGAAGGTCAGGGCGAGAGCGAGGTCGCGTCCGAAGTCATCGGCGAGACCGTGATGGCCCATCTGCGCGATCTCGACGATGTGGCGTACGTCCGCTTCGCCTCGGTCTATAAGAATTTCCGCGAAGCCAAGGATTTCGAAACCGCGCTGGCCGAGCTGTCGGCGGATGAGGCCGGCGAGATCGCGCGCTAGTGAGCGTGAAGTCCGCGAGCGTTGGAGCGGATTTGCAGACGGATGATCGACGCCTCATGGCGCTAGCACTTGCGCTTGGCCGGCGCGGCCTTGGGCGCACGTGGCCGAACCCTGCGGTCGGCGCGGTCATCGTGAAAGACGGCGTCATCGTCGGGCGTGGCTGGACGCAGCCGGGTGGAAGGCCTCATGCCGAGGTCGAGGCCTTGCGGCGAGCCGGGAACGCCGCGCGAGGCGCAACGCTTTACGTCACGCTCGAGCCCTGCTCACATTTCGGTAAGTCGCCGCCGTGCGCCGACGCGGTGATCGCCGCCGGCATCTCTCGCGTGGTCTCGCCCATGGACGATCCCAATCCCGAAGTTGCGGGCGCGGGCCACGCGCGGCTGCGCGCGGCGGGGATTACGGTCGAGGTTGGTATCGGCGCTGAAGAAGCACGCCGCGATCACGCCGGCCACATCCGGCGCATGCGCGACGGTCGTCCGGAAGTCATGTTGAAGCTTGCGATGTCGGCGGACGGCAAAGCCGGCGCAGCGGGGCGCAAGCCGGTTGCGATCACCGGAGACGCGGTGCGCGATCGCGTCCATCTGCTGCGCGCGCAAAGCGATGCGATCATGATCGGCATCGGCACAGCGCTGGCAGATGACCCGATGCTCACATGCCGGCTTCCCGGGATGGAAAAGAACTCGCCGGTACGCATCGTGCTCGATAGCTCACTGCGCCTTCCGCTCGGCTCGCGCCTAGTGAACACCGTGCGAGATGCGCCGGTCTGGGTCATCGCGGGGGCCGAAGCGCCGCGCGCGTCTGAGGAGGCCCTGGCGGAGCGCGGCGTCACGGTACTGCGAGCGGACAACGGTCATCGCTCCGATTTGGCGGCCGTCCTTAAATTGCTAGCGGCCCAGGGCATCACGCAATTGATGGTCGAAGGCGGACCTATGCTCGCCGAGAGCCTGATTGGGGCCGATCTCGTCGACGAGTTGGTTTTGTTTCATTCTGCCAAAAACATCGGCCCCCACGGGATTGATGCTTTTGACCCTGCGTCTCTCACGCTGCTGACACGACGGTTGGAAAAGGTGGAGAGTGAAGCCGTGGGCGCTGACCGATACGATAAATTCTCACGGACATAGTTTATGTTCACCGGCATAATCAGCGACTTAGGGGAAATTATTGACGTGGAGGAACAGGCCGAGGGCCTGCGCCGCGTCAGCATTGCGTGCGGCTACGACCCGGAAAGCATCGATATTGGTGCCTCGATTGCCTGTTCGGGCATCTGCCTCACCGTCGTGACGCGCGGCCGGACCGGAAATCGCTTCAGTTTCACGGTAGATACGGCCGCCGAGACCCTGCGGATGACGACCGCCGCGAACTGGCAGCGCGGCACGCGCCTGAACTTGGAACGCGCGCTCCGCATGGGCGATGAGCTTGGCGGGCACTTGGTCAGCGGCCATGCCGACGGCATCGCCGAACTCATGTCCCGCGACGATTTCGTGGACATGGCGGGCCTGTGGTTTCGGGCCCCCGCTGAGCTGGCCCGGTTCATTGCCCCGAAGGGCTCGGTCGCCCTCGATGGCGTGTCGCTCACCGTCAACGAGGTCAAAGGCGACACATTCTCGGTGCTGATCATCCCGCACACCCTGAAGGTCACCACGTTCGGCGCGCTCGAAGTCGGTGCCCGGCTGAACATCGAAGTCGATCAGATGGCCCGTTACGCTGCGCGCCTTTTGGAAGCATCGCAGCAGCGCTGAAGGCGCGCTTGTTCGCACTTTCCTCGCTTGCTACCACGGCGCCGAAATGGAGCGCAGCAATGGCCGGGCCGCGGCGAGGCAGGCGTGAGCAAAGTGACGGCGAAGGAGCCCGCATCCTTGTTGTCGAAGCGCGCTTCTATGACGCCATCGCGGACGCACTCTTGGCCGGAGCCATGAAGGCGCTGAAGAACGCGCAGGCTGAGGTCGATTGCATCAGCGTCCCAGGTTCACTGGAAATTCCAACCGCCATAGCGATTGCGGCTGACGCGGCGCGACGCCGACGTCGCCCTTATGATGGCGCCGTTGCACTCGGCTGCGTGATCCGCGGCGAAACAATTCATTTCGAGATCGTGTCGCATCAATCGGCGCACGGATTGATGGAGCTGTCGGTCGCCCGCGGGCTGCCCATCGGTAACGGGATCATCACGGTCGAGAATGAGGCGCAGGCGTTCGCCCGCGCGCGCATGGACGAGCAAGACAAGGGAGGCGATGCAGCACGCGCCGCGCTGGCGCTCATTGCGCTCAAGCGGCGACTTGGCAAACGGTGAATTGGCAGCGCGTCCATGGAAAACGCCGAAGCAAAAGAACCCCGCAAGGCCAACAAGCGCGGCGCGGC
>JASHVC010000043.1 GCA_030039655.1 Xanthobacteraceae bacterium
TGGCAGCGCTGGAAGCTGAGCGCTTCCTCGCCGCGCATGCGCATTTCCGTGCCGCAGCGGAGTGAGCGTGGCTGAGAGTTCTAAAATGGACTGGGATAAGCTGAAGGTATTTCATGCCGCCGCCGAGGCCGGCAGTTTCACACACGCGGGCGAGCAGCTCGGGTTGTCGCAGTCGGCGGTATCGCGGCAGGTGAGCGCGCTCGAGCAGGAGCTGACGGTTTCGCTGTTTCACCGCCATGCGCGCGGCCTCATCCTCACCGAACAAGGTGAACTCCTCTATCGCACCGCGCACGACGTGTTCATGAAGCTCGAAGCCGCGCGTGCCAAGCTGACCGACAGCCGCGAGCGGCCCAATGGCGACCTGCGCGTGACCACGACGCCTGGCATCGGCATACACTGGCTGACGCCGCGGCTTGGCGAATTCGTCGAACTCTACCCGGACATCCACATTACCCTCTTGACCACCGACGAAGAGCTCGACCTCGCCATGCGCGAGGCCGACGTGGCGATCCGCCTGCGCCAGCCGACGCAGCCCGACCTGATCCAGCGCAAGCTGTTCGCCGTGCATTTCCACGTCTACGCCTCGCCCGAATATCTGAAACGCTTCGGCACGCCGCGCACCTTCGAGGATCTCGACAGCCATCGGGTTCTGGTGCTCGGCGGCAACGTGCCTCCCTATCTGCAGCGCTCGCGCTGGCTCATCGAAGTCGCCCGCGACGGCAAAGGTCCGCGCATCCCACATCTTGTCATCAACAACATTCTCGGCATTCTGCGTGCCTGCCAGCGTGGACTGGGCATCGCGATGCTGCCCGACTATTTGGTCGAGGAGAATGGCGGCCTCGTGCAGCTGTTCGGCGAGGCGGAAGCCGTGGCGCTTGATGCCTACTTCGTCTATCCGGAAGAGCTTAAATCGGTGGCGCGCGTGCAGGCGTTTCGCGACTTTCTTGTCGCCAACGCTCAGCGCTGGAATTTCTGAGCCATTGTCGCGCGCACGAGAAGCAATTTCGCGCAACACTGCGACGTGCGGTCGCAACTTGCATACATATACCCTGCGTAAATTTCACCGTGCGGCGCACACTTTTCGCATGGCTGACATGTAAACCCTCGCGTTGTGCGGCGCGCGTGCGCCTCGCATAGTTCTCGTGCTGCGAGGCGAGTCGGTTGCCCCATCCTCCCAGATGGCAACCACAATGCAGGCAGCAGTTCCCCTCTGGAAGGTGATCGCTGGCGCCCCCACGCCGGCGAACTGAACCGGGCCCCTGTCGGGCCCGGTTTTCTTTTTGGCGGAAGGTGGATGAGAGAGCTGCGACAACCGGCGAATTTTGCTGTCTCCCACTTCACCGCATTTCGTCGCTTTGTCCGCCGTCTTCAAAGCTTATATGCGCTGATATCTTTATTGACATACTGACATATTAGCGATATGTCACGACATATGATTGAACGAACCACAGTCAGGCTACCCCGAGACCTGCTCAACCGCGCCAAGCGCAAGGCGCTGGCCGAACGGCGCACGCTGACTTCTCTCATTGAAGAAGGGCTGAGGCTGGTGGTCAGTGAAAAGCAAAAGCCGCAGAAGACCAAGCGCATTCTGCCACGCCACAGCGACGCCAGCGGTCCGCCCTTCCCCGGGATTGATATTGCCAATTCCGCCGCCCTCCAGGAGATGGAAGACTTGGAGTATATCGAGCGCTTGAAAAACGGCTTCAAATGATCCTGCCGGACGTTAACGTCCTGATTTACGCTTTTCGCAAGGAAGTCCCGCAATACCCACTTTGTCGAAAATGGCTCGACCGAGTCATCCGCGGCGAAGAACGCTTCGGAATATCGCCGTTGGCATTGGCCGCTCTCGTGCGGGTCACCACGAATCCACGGTCCTATCCCAATCCAAGTTCGATCGAAGCGGCATTGGGCTTTGGCGACGATGTGCTTGGACAGCCCCACTGCGTGGTTGTCGAACCCGGTGAACAGCACTGGGATATCTTCAAACGTCTCTGCATCGAGACCAACACCCGCGGCCCTACAATCACCGACGCCTGGTATGCGGCGCTCGCCATCGAATGGGGTTGCGAGTGGATAACGCTCGATCGGGATTATTCGCGTTTTCCCGGCTTGCGGTGGCGGAGCCCCGAAGCGCCCTAGCGTGAAATGAGGTCGGCTTGCCGATGAGAATCTCCATCCTCGACGATTACCACGACACGCTGCGCACCCTGCCCTGCTTCAGCAAGCTTGCGGGACAGGACGTCACTATCTGGAACGATCATGTTCAGGACGTTGACACGCTCGCCGAACGGCTGCGCGATACAGAAGCGCTGGTGCTTATCCGCGAGCGGACTCAGATCCGCACGCCGCTGCTCGATCGCCTTCCCAGGCTCAAGCTGATCAGCCAGCGCAGCGTCTATCCGCACATCGATATCGACGCTTGCACGCGCCTTGGCATCATCGTCTCGTCGAGCCAGCATCCCGGCGTGCCGTCCTACGCCACTGCGGAAATGACCTGGGGACTGATCCTCTCGGCCATGCGCCAAATTCCGCAGCAGATGGCGGCGCTTAAAGCCGGCAAATGGCAGATCGGCGTCGGCACGACGCTGCGTGACAAGACCCTTGGCATCTATGGCTACGGCCGCATCGGCCGCGCGGTCGCCGGCTACGGCCGAGCGTTTGGCATGAACGTGCTGGTGTGGGCGCGCCCGAAGACGCTGGAGGCGGCGCGCGCTGACGGCTACGCGACCGCACCGAGCAAAGAGGCGTTCTTCGCTGAATGCGACGTCATCACGCTGCACATGCGCCTTGTGGACGCGACGCGCCACATCGTCACCGCGGCCGATCTGGCGCGCATGAAGCCGACCGCGCTTCTGGTGAATACCAGCCGGGCGCCACTGATCGAGCCCGGTGCACTAGCCGAGGCGCTCACGCGCGGCCGGCCCGGCATGGCCGCGGTCGATGTCTACGAGCAGGAGCCCGTGCTCGACAGCGGCCATCCACTGCTGAATATGCCGAACGTCGTGTGCACGCCGCATATCGGGTACGTGACGCGCGACGAGTACGAGGTGCAGTTCATCGACATTTTCGACCAGATCATCGCCTTCGCGTCGGGCACCCCGATCAATGTGGTCAACCCCGAAGTGCTGAAGGGCAAAGTGCGTTGAAGGCGAAGAAGCGCAAGACTGTCACCGTCAACGACAAGATGCAGCGCAGCTACCGCTACGCGCTCACCGCACCGGTCGGTCGCAACTTCGATCCGGAATTCCGCCCTGAATTAACCCCGGCCGAAATGCTGCGGCTGGGCGTGTTCTGCGGCAAGTACATGACCGACTGCACCAAGGAATTTCCGGCCAGCTGGTTCACGCGCGCCAAGCTCGCGCCAAAGCACCGCGATTGTTTCCTTAATTTTTTTGGCGTCGATGCAAGCCAGCCACTGTCGGTCTGGCGCAAGAAGGGATGGATTTTTCCCGACGACCCGCGCGGCTGGTTTCAGTGGTACTGCCGCTATTACATGGGGCGGCGCATTCCGGCCGAGGATGCTCGCCAGATCAAACGCTGGAAGGCCATCCGCCGCCACGTCCGCCAAGTGGAACGGCATTGCGAGCCAGGCGACGTGACCTGCCGGCCGCGGCAACGCCAGGCGCTGCTGCATTGGGCCTACGACAGTCGCAAAATATAACGTTACGCCGGATCGAGGCCCTTCGCCTTGATCACCGCCTTCGCGGCCGGCGTGGTGAGAAATGCGATGAGCGCCCTGCCCTCGGCCGCATGGCTCGCGTTCACCGGAATGGCGGCGACAAACGGCGTGATCATTTGAATCTCCGCCGGCAGCGGCCCAACCACGTCGATGCCCTCGACTGCCATCAGCTCCGCCATTTGCTGAATGCCGATATCGGCCTCACCGCGCAATACGACGAGGCCCGCGAGGCCAGCGGCACCGCCGGCCCCATACTTCGCCTTCGCCGCCATCGCCTCGGCGATGCCGAGGTCGGCAAAAACTTTGGCGATGTGCACGCCGCTTTGTCCGCCACCGACCGGCTTGGAGCAGGCGATCGATTTTGCAGCGAGCATCGCGCGCTTAAAGCCTTCCACCGAGGAAAGATCCGGCCTCGGCGCGCCCTTCGGCACCGCAACGCCGATCGACGATTTGGCAATTTCGCTGACGCTGCCGGCAACCAGCCTGCCGCGTTGAGCCAGGTCTCGCGCCCCGGAAGCGGAGACGATGGCGACGTCGGCAGACTCGCCTTCGCCTAGCTGCTTCTCAAGCCGCAGCGATGGACCAAGCGTTACATCAAGCCGATGGCCGGTTGCCCGTTCAAACGCCGGCGAAAGCTCTTCGAATACCGTCTTCATCGCGGTCGTGGCCAGCACCTTAATATCGGCTTGGGTCAAATCACGATCTCCCGGAGTTTACTTAAGAACGGGGTAGGCTTCGGCGCCATGATAGCCCAGTCCGGCCGGCTCAAAAACGGCGCTGCGAGCTTTCCCGCGGCGCTCATCAACTCCGCGTGACATTCTGGCGAGGCAGCATCAAATAGCGCTTAGCCCCGTAACTCTCGCAAGGAAATTGAGCTACAAGAGTGCAAGGTCGCACACGCAGGCGCGAGAAGGGGACGAAACATGCTCACACGCAGAGGTGCTT
>JASHVC010000592.1 GCA_030039655.1 Xanthobacteraceae bacterium
TCCGACTGCTCGCTTTCGGCCAAGCGGCTTTCCTGGCTGGCGCTGTCATCGACCAGCCAATCCATCCACTCGCCGGAATCGCCGTCTTCGCGGATCGGCGCGTTGAGCGAGGCGTCGCCGCCGAGCCGGCGGTTCATCTCGATCACGTCCTGCTCGGTGACGCCAAGCCGCTTGGCAATGATCTTCACCTGGTCGGGCCGCATGTCGCCTTCGTCGAGCGCGGAAATCCGGCTCTTGGCCTTGCGCAGATTGAAGAACAGCTTCTTCTGGTTGGCGGTGGTGCCCATCTTCACCAGCGACCACGAACGCAGGATGTATTCCTGGATGGCGGCCTTGATCCACCACATGGCGTAGGTCGCGAGCCGGAATCCCTTGTCGGGCTCGAAGCGCTTGACCGCTTGCATGAGGCCGACATTGCCTTCGGAGATCACCTCGGAGATCGGCAGGCCATAGCCGCGATACCCCATGGCGATCTTGGCCACGAGCCGCAAATGGCTGGTGACGAGTTTGTGGGCTGCGTCGCGGTCGCCGTGCTCGCGCCAACGCTTCGCCAGCATAAACTCTTCCTGCGGCTCCAACATCGGAAACCGCCGGATCTCTTCCAAATATCTGGTGAGGCCAGTTTCACCCGATAAAACGGGCAGTGCAGCAGTTTGGGCCATGACAGCGCCCTCCATATTTATGCCCCTGCGGAGCAGCGGGCGAATGGCGGCCGACGCTCCTCGAGCCGACGGCGCCAAGTTCCGTAAGTTCGCACCCGCAACATACACGGTCGGATCGAGAGACGGCATCACTTCAGCGCGACGCCACCTTGCTCTCGGTCAACTGACGTTGATTACGCAGAGTTCAGTGAATCCTTACCTACCCGACGATCGGCTGGATTCCACCCGACTGCGGACCAGTTCGCCGTGTAAACGAGCGACGTCAGCCGGTAGTTCCGACCGGAACGTCAGGATTTCGCCACTCGTGGGGTGCTTGACTGTAAGGATATAGGCATGGAGGGCCTGCCTGCCAAGGTCGTCCAGGGCTTCCCGCGCGCCCGATGGTAGGAGGCCCGCTTTGGTGCGGAAGCCGGCGCCATAGGCTTCGTCTCCCATCAGCGGATGGTTAATCGACGCCAAATGCACTCGAATCTGGTGGGTTCGTCCGGTTTCCAGGCGGCAGTCGAGCAGGCTTGCCACCGGCCTAGCTGCGTTAGTTCGCCCCGCGTTGATCGGCTTGGCCTTGTTGCCCTTGCCGGCCGATGCCGACTCGCCCGCATAGCGCTCCAGCACTTGCCAGTGGGTGACCGCCTCGCGACCGCCGGGGCGGGTCGCCATACGGTCGCGGGCCCGTGGGTCGCGGTCGATCGGCGCGTCGATGACCCCGTGGGCCCGATCCGGCGCACCCCAGACGAGGGCCAGGTAGCGGCGCTCGAATGGTTCGCCGCTGCGGCCGTGATCGGCAAATTGCGCAGCGAGAGCCCGGTGGGCGCGATCGTTTTTGGCCACGATCATCAGGCCGGTCGTGTCCTTGTCGAGCCGGTGGACAATGCCCGGCCGCCGCTCGCCGCCAATGCCCGAGAGGCTGTCGCCGCAATGGGCGACAAGCGCGTTGACCAACGTCCCGGTCCAATTTCCGGCGGCCGGATGGACCACGAGGTTCTTCGGCTTGTCGATGACAATAATGTCGTGGTCCTCGTAAACGACCTTGAGCGGTATTGGCTCCGGCGCGGGTTTCGCCGGCTCCGGCGGTGGAACATCAACCACGACGGCGGCGCCGGAATTGACGCGATGGCTTGGATCGCGGATCGTGTGGCCGTCGACCGCAACGGCGCCGGCCTCAATCAGCGCCTTGAGGCGACTGCGCGACAGTTCGGCGACATGGCGCGCCAGCACGCGGTCGAGCCGCTCGCCAGCCTCATCGCCAGCAATAAGGAGCGATTTCCGGGGGGACATCATGAACAACATATATGGCAAGTCGCGGGTGAGCTTAGCGCCTTCCGGCGCGGACGCCGAGGCGCAACAGCTCGTAGGGCGGGCGCGATTAATGATGATCGTATCGGCGTTGACCACCGTTATCGCGATCACTGCGGTGACCGGCGCCATCGGCTACCGAATTTTCACGACAGGCCAGCGCACTATCGGAACAGATGGCGCCATCTCGCTGCCAAAAGGATCTCGCGTTGTATCGACGTCTGCCTCGAGCGGGCGGATCGCCGTCCTGTTCGATCTCAACGGGACCAGCGAACTGCGCACCTACGATATCCGCACGCTGCAGGAGACTGGGCGCCTGCGCTTTCTCCCCGAACAGTGACCCTGAGGCACCTGCCGGCTGAGGCGTGAACGGCGGCGCCGAAGCGCTTGCACCGCCGGGCCATCAAGTCTATTTCGTTCGGTCCAAGTATTCTTGGCCCAAGGCTCCCTTCGTCTAGCGGCCCAGGACGTCGCCCTCTCACGGCGAAAACAGGGGTTCGAGTCCCCTAGGGAGCGCCAATGATTTCAATTACTTAGAAAATGGCGGACGGTTTGTGTCCAATAGATGTCCAATAAGCGCACGTGGACTAGCATGAGCCCCTCAACATTGCTCGTCCAAGTTTTGGGCGAAGCTAAAGGCCGGTGAAGATACCTGCGCGCAAACGTCCATCATTAACCGGCCGTAACCGCTCCGCGCGACACCGACAATAGCCACTGGACACAGCTTCGCAGGGTGATAGCCGCTCGCACATCGATCACAGATGGGCAAGCAAGTTGCGAGGAGGATCGTCACCTCGTTGAAGCGCAATTTGTCATGTCGCCGGTAGCGCGCTGTCCATTCCTCTTCCCAATAGCGTCAAATTCGTGCGCAGCAGTGAAGTGACGCTTTGTGCCAATAACGACGGAGTGCGTCGTAGTGATTTTCTAGCTGCGCGACTATGCGCCGCTTGGTTCGCCTTTTGTAGGCCTGCAATCCGCGCTCCTGGGAACAGGACATTGTCGTTCATGCAAAGAGTAACGGCCGATCGTGATCAAAAATTGAGAAGGCACGCGCGTGAGACGATACGACACACCAGCTACCGTGAATGAAAAACTCTCTTGAACGATTGATGTTCCCTATCGATCAATGACGACGACGGTTTCTGGGGATTCAATCATCGCTCCAAACTCGAAACCGATAGCTGAGAAGATACGTTCAGCGCCAACTGCGACATCGCGCCCATCGCAGTAATCCAGCGGACTGATGTAATTTCCTTTAGCTGTGCTGCCGCTTTGCGCCTAGCGCTACAGTTCAACCACTCAACATAGTGCGACTATGCTCGAGTAGCTTAGGACGTTCCGAGTGAACAAAACAATCTCAGGAATCGTGACGCTGGCCTTAGCATCCTTCGCTCTCACGTCGGCGGCTGCCGCTGCTGAGATCAAAGCGTTGTTTCCAGGTTCTCTAAAGTATGCCAACGCTCAGCTTATTCCTCAGTTTGAGCGATCCTCGGGGAACAAAGTCAGCGCGAGTTATAGCACTGCTGGCGCGGTGGCTAACAATGTTCGTAGTGGCGAGGCTGCCGATGTGGCTGTTTCCGCAGCCGGCGCAATGGATCAGCTGATGAAGGATGGAAAACTCGTGTCAAGCAGCACCGATGCGATCATAAAGGTCGGTGCGGGTGCGCTTGTTCGAAAGGGCGCTCCCAAGCCCGATATTAGCACCGTCGAGCGTCTTAAGGCCGCTTTGCTCGCTGCAAAAGCTATTTCATACACCGATCCTGCCCTTGGAGGGCCGGTAGGAATCTACATTGGAAAACTAATGGATCAGCTCGGCATCGGAGCCGAGATGAAGCTTAAGACAAAGCTGTCAGGACCCGGTGATGCTGTCAGCACCACTGTCGTGAACGGCCAAGCCGACATTGGATTCATCATGATCAACGAGATACTGGCGGACCCGAGAGTGGATTTTGCCGGACCTTTGCCACAACAGATTCAGTATTATACGACCTTTACCGGGGGAGTCGTTGCCACAAGCAAACACCAGGATACCGCTCGGGCTTTCGTCACGTTTCTTTCTTCCCCGGCAAGTCGGCTCGCTTTAGAAAAGCTTGGTTTCGAAGCTCCGTGACCAAAATACGAATCGCGATTATTAAAGCAGCGCATCTCTGAAATTGTCTGAGTTTTGTCCGCTATATTCCCGGCTGACGACGTGGGGAGTTGCGACATAGTCGACAGTCATACCCATCTGACAGCCGGCAGGCTTTCGATGTCGGCTTCGGGTCATTAGTGTCGATTTTGGCTGGTGAGCGTCACGTCCGTTAAGCAACTCATTGTGACCAGAAAAGCCGACATTCCTCTCGATCGGGCATGCTCGAACCCTCAGTAGCGGAGGAGTGCGATCATGCGCGAGGACGAAGACCGGACTGCGTTAGTCCCTAAGCGGATCCCCTGGAACAAAGGAAAGCTGATTGGACCAGACCGCCGCTACGGCAAAAGCATGTCTGGTCAATACGAACCAGGCTCCAGATCGATCGACTAACCCGCGATCTGGCGCTGTTCAATCTCGCCGTCGACAGCAAGCTGCGCGGTTGCGATCTTGTGGCCATCAAGGTGGACGACGTCGCCCCTAACGGGCATGCCATCGAGAGAGCCACAGTTCGGCAGAGAAAAACGGGTCGACCCGCGCGGTTCGAGCTAACAGAGCAGACCCGACAGGCGATCAACGACTATCTGTCGGTGGTGAGCAAAAAGCCGGGCGAGTTCCTATTCGGCGGTCGACGACCGGGGCAGGGGATGACGACCCGGCAATATGCGCGGCTTCTGTCAGAGTGGCTCTCAGCCATAGGGCTATATCCACACGTGTATGGCACGCATTCGCTACGACGGACCAAGGCCGCGCTGATCTACCGCCGCACCGGCAATTTGCGAGCGGTTCAGCTTCTACTTGGGCACACGAAGATTGAGAGCACGGTGCGTTACCTCGGCATTGATATCGACGATGCGCTCGCCATCTCGGAGCAGACGAAAATCTAAACAACGCCCAAATTGCAGCGCCCTTCATTGCCCTTTGGACCTTACAAAACGCTCGCCCCATATCTGCTTTTCACGACGCTTTTAGGGGCCAAGGGGGCATTGGCTTCCAGGGAAAAACGACGCTAATGACCCCTTTCGTCACTTGCCACCAAGGATTTCTGCAGCGCCAATTGACCTTTGATATCTCGCTCCGGGTTTTTGGTACGCAAGTGACAGCTTCGACTGCTGGGTGGGGGCAGGAGGGTGGCCGAACCATCCCATTATCGGACATGTCTAATAGCATCGGGGCGCTTACGGTGTTCTTCACGGCCTAAATGCAATCATTTACAATGACGCTGTGGCGGCTTCTCTATTTCACTTATTCCCGCCCGAAGTGATGGCAAGCTCCTTGGCCCTTACTGTGGCGATTCATCCCGACGAACACATTCCGCCGGGAGATTCGATACCATCCTCCGCGCGATGGTGGACCTTCCTTGAGGCCTCCGGTTTCCGAGTGCGGCCAGTTGATGTTCGCAGCGCCGATATTCTCGATCAACTTGCTGGTTGCCATGCTTTTGTGTGGCGTTGGGTCCCCTTCGGAGGAATGGGGGCGATTGCAAGGCGACTATTGCCGGTGATCGAGCGCGAACTTCAGATCCCCATCTTTCCAGATCAGCGCACATGCTGGCATTTTGAAGATAAGATTGCGCAGGCGTATCTTCTCACAGCCCTCCAAATCCCGATCCCGCAAACCTGGGTATGGTTTGACCGAAAGCAGGCTGAAGAATGGGCTTCGCAAGCGGATTACCCGCTTGTCCTCAAGCTGGCCACTGGAGGTCGGTCTGACAATGTCCGGCTTGTACATAACGCTTTGGAAGCGCGCAGGTGGATTGATCGTCTGTTTTCCTTTTGCATCATGAATCTTGATGACACAGAACTGTCAACGTACAGAACCCTACGCAGGATGGCGGCCACCGTGCTGAAGATGCGCGTCTTGCCTGTCAGCACCGGGAATGAGTTCAATACGGGATATATTTTGTTTCAAGAGTTTTTGCCCGATAATCCATATGACACGCGAGTCACCGTGGTGGGGAACCGAGCGTTCGCATTTCGGCGATTCAATCGGCCTGGCGATTTTCGAGCGAGTGGAAGTGGCACGAATGACATGGATCCTACAAAAATTGACGAGAAGTTTCTTCGGCTGGCCTTCTTGACAGCGCAAAAACTCAGAAGTCAAAGCTGCGCGATTGACGGACTCTACCGAGGTGGCGATCCGCTCGTCGTCGAGGTCCAATACATCTTCATAAGCGCGCTGGTGCACGCTTGTCCGGGTCACTGGGAGCTTGACGGCGACCCTCGGAATGGAACCCTGAATTGGGTGGCCGGGCAAATGTGGCCCGAAGAAGCACAAGCGAAAGATTTTAGCGTAGAGATCAGACGCAGGTACGACGCGGAACAAGCCTGCGGCTAGTTTGAGAAAATGCCGCTCAATGTTCATAGCA
>JASHVC010000593.1 GCA_030039655.1 Xanthobacteraceae bacterium
TTGGTGATGGCGATGGTCGGGCGAATGTCCACGCCCTCGGCGATTTCCTTCTTGAACACTTCCGCCGCCAAATGCCCCCAAGGATCGAGCGACACGATCCGATCCGGCTCGCTCCATTGCGCGAACGGGCCGATGCTCACGGCCGGATGGGTGTTGGTGAGGTCGGGGCGGCGGATCGGATCGAGGGCGCCTGCGGAAACCGCGAGCGCCCGATAGAGCGCATAGGAGCCGCCATGGCTGCCGATGGCGTTGCGGTCGCCCTGACGCGAGACCGTGCCGATGATCGGCCCGCGTTCGCGTGCGGTCGGCGCCCCCCAGCGGATCGGAAAGCGCGGCTTGCCGCCGGGTTCGGGATGCGACGTGATCCGAATGTGATCGGTGCGGTTCGAACGATTCATGGCCGAATCCAAAAAGCCATCGGCCCGCCGCTGAGGGCGGGCCAGACGGTCAAATTTCAGTGCTTCATTACGGGCACCGCCACCGGGGCCGCCCACGGTCCTCATATATAGCAATCGGGCGGTCTGCGCAACAAAGGCTGGCAGGGTTTATTATTTGCTCCACTTGGTGCCGTCGGACCAATCGATCGATTTGTCGGGCCGAACGATGCCGAACGAATTGAAGGTGCCACCGGCGCTGATGGTGATGTCGCTGGTCATGCTGGCGTCCGACAGCGCGCCGTTCTCGCCTTTGATCTGCAGCTTGTTGCCAGTCTGAGAAATCGTGGCCGAAGGCCCGGACCAGAGGCAGGGACTTGGACTGGGCTGGCATTTGTAGGTGCCGCTTACGTCCGGAGCAGCGGCGCCCTGCGCCTGCGCGCGGCCAACCAGCACCACCACACAGAGCGCGACTATTCCTCCAATGGACAAAGCGGACAGCGTTCCTCTGAGCATTACCTTCCTCCGTCGTCGTTTATCTTCAGCGCCCCCGGCACGGCTCGTGCTTGCGCGTCTTATGAGCGAGTATAAAGGGCGCGCAGTGTATTCGGATTCTCATGGGGCGTCCAAGTGATGTCGTTTATTTTCCATTCGTTTTTGATCTTGACCAGATCGAGCACCACTGTTCTCGCTTTGCCGAAGTTGTTGAACGTGACTGTTGCGCTCGCCTTGTCGGCCCCTTTGTCGTTCATTGCGACATTGTAAGCGGCGATATCCCAATCCTGCGCGTCGACAAACGGGTCAAAATCGAGCGTGCCGATCTCCTTGCGCTGCGCTGCGTCATTTTGGTCTTTCACGATCAGCACCGCGAGTGATGGTTCGAAATAGCGCTGGATCTTTTGATTGCCGTCTAACGCAACGCCGTTGCCGTTCTTGCCGACATAAGTGTCGTAGATCGCGGCCACGAAGGCGCGTGCTGAAGCATCGGCGGCAGCCGCAGACGTCGCGATCGCGGCGCTGGCAGTTATGCCTACAACCATGGCGCGCCTGCTCAAGCCCAATGCTGGTCTTTTTGCCGGATTTGACACCGGTTCCATGGAGGCGAACCTCAATGCTGTATGGCCTCAGTGACAGAGCGCCAATGTAGCGCGAGGCGGCAGAGGAGGGGAGCGCGGTGCGGCGTCTTGTGTTTTGGGCGTAAGGACTTGCGTCGCCGCACGCCAAGGCGCATGAACCTGTTGCTGCGGAGGAGTGTAGCTCAATTGGCCAGAGCACCGGTCTCCAAAACCGGGGGTTGGGGGTTCGAGTCCCTCCACTCCTGCCAGAGCCGGTCAGATGATTGCGGCAAAGGCCGTTAGCCCTTGCGGCAGCGGCAAAAACAGCCACCTTTAAGGTGGTTTTAATGAGCTTGGCGCAGCCTCGTGGCCGCGGTGGGACCGTGGATTCCCTTGACGTTGCGGGTGCTTGGCAGTAAAGAAGCGGCCATCGTCAGCGGCCCGGCGACGGACTTCCGTGACGATCCTATTCCCCAAACAGGAACCGCCTGTCGGTCTCATCCTTAAAGGTTGGGCTGGGAATGCCTATTTGGTTCGAGCAATGGCGAAATTCAGTCCGTTCAAATTTCTGCAGGAAGTTCGTGCCGAGGGAGAGAAAGTCACTTGGCCGACGCGCAAGGAGACGACCATAACCACCATCATGGTGTTCGTTATGGTGGTCGTTGCGTCCCTCTTCTTTCTGCTGGCGGATCAGGCCATGCGCATTGCGGTGAGCCTCATTCTCGGTATCAACACGTGAGCGACAGTTTGAATTCACAATCGCAAATTCATGATCTGGGCAGATCTGGACATCACCCCATGACGACCCGGTGGAACGCGGTCCACGCTTACTCGAATTTCGAGCGCAAGGTGGCCGAATCGATCCGCGAGCAAGCCAAGCAGCGCGGCCTCTCAAATCTTTTCGAGGAAATCCTGGTGCCCATCGAAAAAGTCGTCGAGGTCCGGCGCGGGCGCAAGGTTGAGGGCGAGCGAAAATTGTTTCCCGGCTACGTGTTGGTCAAAATGGACCTGACCGACGAAGCCTACCATCTGATCAAGAACACACCGAAGGTGACCGGCTTCCTCGGCTCCGACAACAAACCGATGCCGCTGCCGGATGCCGAGGCGCAGCTGCTCATTCGCCAAATGCAGGAAGGCATCGAACGGGGGCCGGTATCGTCGGTCACGTTCGAAATTGGCGAACAGGTGCGCGTGTCGGATGGTCCGTTTGCGTCGTTCAACGGCACCGTCGAGGAAGTCGATCAGGCGCGTTCCCGGCTCAAGGTCGCAGTGTCAATCTTCGGCCGCGCCACGCCGGTCGAGTTGGAGTTCGCACAGGTGGAGAAGTTGTAGTCGGATGACGGCGGGCGGACCACGGAGCATAAATCGGAAAAGTTTCGAGGTGGGCGAGATTGTCCGCGTCGCCAAGGGGCCGTTTGCCTCATTTCGCGCTACCGTGAACGATGTCGATGAAGAGCAATCGCGGCTCGGGGTCGCCGTTTCGATCTTCGGCCGCATCGCACCGGTCGAGTTGGAGTTCGGGCAGGTCGAGAAACTGTAAGGCGTCATGCCCGGGCTTGACCCGGGCATCCATGTTGCCTTTCGGCCGCACGGATTGCCGGGTTGAGCCCGGCAATGACAGGTGAAGAAGCCGTGGGAGGTGAGACGGTTTGCCAGCCGTCAATATCCGCACCACTAACTGGAGCAGAGAATGGCAAAGAAAATCACCGGCTATGTGAAGTTGCAGGTGCCGGCAGGTGCCGCCAATCCGTCGCCGCCGATCGGGCCGGCGCTCGGTCAGCGCGGTCTCAACATCATGGAATTCTGCAAGGCGTTCAATGCGCAGACGCAGAAGCTCGAGAAGGGCACTCCGATTCC
>JASHVC010000594.1 GCA_030039655.1 Xanthobacteraceae bacterium
CGCCGTGATAACACTTACAGCGGAACATCGGCGATTAGCTCATGAGTGCGCGCAGGATCTGGGTCACGGGACACAAGGGCATGGTCGGGTCCGCGATCGCCCGCTGTCTGACCAAGCGCGGCGACGAAGTCCTCAAGGCCGATCGCGAGACCGTGGATCTGCGTAGTCAGGCTGCCGTCGAAGCCTGGCTGCGGCAACATCGTCCCGACGACATCGTGCTTGCCGCCGCCAGGGTTGGGGGCATCTACGCCAACGACACGTTCCCGGCCGATTTCATCTACGACAATCTGGCGATCGAAGCGAACGTCATTCATTCCGCGCATCTCGCCGGCATCGATCGCCTCCTGTTCCTCGGCTCATCCTGCATCTATCCGAAATTGGCCACGCAGCCGATTAAGGAGGAGGCCCTGCTGACCGGCCCGCTGGAGCCGACCAACGAATGGTATGCGATCGCCAAGATCGCCGGCATCAAGCTGTGCCAAGCCTACCGCAAGCAACACGGCCGCCACTACATCTCGATCATGCCCTGCAATCTCTATGGGCCTGGCGACAACTTCGATCTGCTGACCAGCCACGCTCTGCCGGCGCTTATTCGCAAGTTTCACGAGGCAAGGGAGGCGGAGCTCGCCGAGGTCACCGTGTGGGGAACGGGCAAGCCTTTGCGGGAATTTCTGCACGTCGACGATCTGGCAAGGGCCGCCGCATTCTGCCTCGATCATTACGATGGGTATGATCACATCAACTGCGGCGCCGGCAGCGACGTTTCGATCGCCGACCTTGCCGACCTCGTCAAGCGCATCGTCGGCTACCGCGGCAAGATTGTATTCGATACGACCAGACCCGACGGCACGCCGCGCAAGCTCCTGGATTCGAGTCGGCTCACCGCACTCGGCTGGAAGCCTGAAATCTCGCTCGAAGAGGGCATCGCCAGCACCTATCAGTGGTACCTTAAACACAAGACCGCCGGCGCTATTTTGGCTGCGTGAGCGGCGATTTCAGACCCGTCCCGTCAACGCTGCCGCCACCAAGCCGATATTGCCCAGCAACGACTGCCGGTAGATGCCGGAGCGCATCAATCCGTACATGCGCGGCAACAGGCTCTTCTTCCTGGACTGACGAAACAGGTCGAACGTTTTCCTATTTTCGTCGGTTATCAGGCTCTCGATGCGTTCGAGTGCAGCGACGTTCATGTCGGCCCAAGTCTGGAAGCGGCCTTGCCAAAGCATGCGGGCGCGAACGAGCCGAGCCCCGGCCAAATCGTTCGAGCCGATCACATTGCGCGCGTGCATGCGATAGGAAACCGTCGGCACGCCGTCGTAGAGAATCTTGCCGCCGACGGCGGTAATCGCCAGATAGATCCACCAATCGTGGGAAGCGACATCTGTGCCGGGCCCGGCTTGCATCAGCAGCCGCCGCATTTTTTTATTCAAGACCATGGTATTGCCGCTCGCTAAGCTCTGCGCCAGCGCATTGCGGAAGCTCGGCGGCTTTTTATAAAACGTCGACAAGCCGATCTCGCCTCCTTGCTCGTCGATGAGTCGCGTGCGGGAGCAATAGACGGTAGGCTTGTCGGCAGGCGCATTGCTCAAGAATTGCAGCGCCCGTGACAGCTTGTCCGGATTCCAGATGTCGTCCTGATCCGAAAGCGCGTAGTAATCGCTCTCGATCGCGGGGTCGCAGATCAGCGACAAAAAATTTGCGACGAATCCTTTCTGCGGACCGCGTTGTAGCGACACCTTCGCGGGCCCGTGCTTCTTCTGGAATTCCTCGAGGAGGGCGATGGTATTGTCCTGCGATCCATCGTCGGAGACGAACAGCCGCCAGTCCGCAAAATCCTGCGCCTCGAATGACGCGAGCTGGAGCGGAAGAAATCGCGCGCCATTGAAGGTGCATAGCAGAATGGCAACGGACCGAGAGGGCATAGGCCGGTTTTCGGACGTGTCTGTTTGATCGTTGCGCGATATATCAGGCGGCATGACAAGCACGAGTTAAACGAGAATGGGCTCGTTCTACCCCGTAACAGAGTCGCTTCGCATCAGGGGAGGTATGGAGGTTAGCGGCACGGGAGGTGTGGTGCCCAGGGGCGGAATTGAACCACCGACACCTGCATTTTCAGTGCAGTGCTCTACCAACTGAGCTACCTGGGCCCACTTTTAGCACTCGCCGTGTGAGAGGTGGACCGCCAGCCGGTTGAGGACCTGCAAAGCGCCCCTTGCGAGAGCCGGGCGGTTATAGTGGCTCGGTCTTGGGCTGTCCAGGATGGGTGCGTTGCCTATTCGGGCGTCTCGCCGCCGTCGCTGCGGCGCTCATCTTCTTCCTCGTCCGCCGTTATCGGCACCGCATAGACCCCGGAGAGCCAACGGTTGAGGTCGACGTCGCGGCACCGCCGTGAGCAGAACGGACGGAATTGTTCGTCGGCGGGTTTGCCGCAGATCGGGCAGAGCTTGGTGGCAGCATCGGCCATGAGCAAAATATGGGAGCCGTGGCGCCGCGCGCCAGCGTCAAACCCCAGCGTTGAGCCAGCCGAAATGAACCGGATAGCCCTCGCCGGCAAGCAAGTTCATCGTCTCGTACAACGGCAGGCCAACGATGTTGGAATAGGAACCGACGATCTTGACCAAGAACGTTCCGGCGATGCCTTGCGCCGCGTAGCCGCCGGCCTTGCCGCGCCATTCGCCGGAGGCGAGATAGGACTCAAGATCCTCGTCGGACAGCCGCTTGAAGCGCACGCGGGTCTCAACATGGCGCTGGCGAAACGTTCCTTTCGGCGTAACCAGGCACACGGCCGAATGGACCCGATGGGCGCGGCCCGAGAGCAACCGCAAACATTGCGCCGCTTCGTCGAGCAGTTCGGCCTTCGGGAGGATGCGGCGGCCCACGGCGACGACGGTGTCGGCGGCTAGGATGTAGGAGCCTTTGAGTTCGTCGTCGATGCGGATCATGGCTAGCGCTGCTTCCGCCTTCATGCGTGCCAGGCGTACCGCACAGGCGCGCGGCAGCTCGCCGCGTTTGGGTGTTTCGTCGATATCGGCAGGGCGCAGAGCGTCGGGATCGATGCCGGCTTGGTTGACGAGCGCGAGCCGGCGCGGAGAGCCGGAAGCCAGCACGAATTTTGGACGGCCGATCATTTGAACCGATAAGTAATTCGGCCCTTGGTCAAATCGTATGGCGTCATTTCCACCAGCACCTTGTCCCCGGCAAGTACGCGGATACGGTTCTTGCGCATGCGGCCTGCCGTGTGGGCAATGATTTCATGCTCGTTTTCGAGCTTGACGCGGAAGGTGGCGTTCGGGAGCAGTTCCGTAACGACACCAGGAAATTCCAGGAGTTCTTCTTTCGCCATTCGCTATCCGGCATTGCTGCGATTTGGCCGCGAGCGGCCAAAATTTGCGCGGAACCTAGCGGATGACGGGCCGCTCCACAACCGTATTGCAGCCACCTATCGCGGCCATCATTGCGGTGGCGTGCCGTTGGCGGCCAGCACTTCGCCAGCGAGATAAAGGGAGCCGGTGATCAGGATGCGAGGCGCCGGATGCAGGTCAAGCTTGCCGGTGACATCGAGCGCGCTTTCAAGATTATCGCGGGAGAGTGCCGGAAGGGCGACATTGCGCGCGATCTCGGCGAGCTCGGCTGGCGGCACCGCCTTGTCCTGATGGATGGGCACGGCGATCACGCGGCGCGCGAGACCTGAAAAGTTCTTCAGGAAACCAGCGCAGTCCTTGGTCGACAGCATGCCGACGATGAGCACGAGCGGCCGCGACACGCGCTCCTCAAGATCGGCGAGCGCGGCGGCGACGGCGCGGCCGCCGTCGGCATTGTGGCCGCCGTCGAGCCAGAGCTCGCTCTCGGGCGGGATCAAAGCCGTCAAGCGGCCGTGCGACAGCCGCTGCATGCGCGCCGGCCAGTCTACGCGCGTCATGCCCGCCTCGAAGGCGGACGCAGGAAGCTTTAGTCCGGCCTGGCGCAAGGCGGCAATGGCGGCACCGGCGTTCTCGAATTGATGCCGCCCATAGAGCTTCGGCGCCGGCAGATCGAGCAATCCGTCGCCGTCCTGATAAACGAGGCGGCCGCGCTCCTCGGTGGCGGTCCAGGTCTCCCCGGCGATGGAGAGCGGCGCCCGCACCCGCGCGGCCTGGCGTTCGATCACCGCCAGCGCCTCTCGCGTCTGGCTGGAGATGACCGCCGGCACGTCACGTTTGAGTATGCCGGCTTTTTCGGCAGCAATCTGCTCGATCGTGTCGCCGAGGAAATCGCGGTGATCGAGCGAGACGCGCGTGATCACGCTCGCCAGTGGACGCTCCACCACATTGGTGGCGTCAAGCCGGCCGCCGAGCCCGACTTCAAGAAGCACCATGTCGGCGGGATGCCGTGAAAACACAAGAAAGGCCGCCGCGGTTTCGATCTCGAACACGGTGATGGGCGCGCCGGCGTTCGTGGCTTCGCACTCCTCGAGTGTATCGGCCAGTTCGGCATCCTCGACGAAATGGCCGCCGCCGGTTTTGCCGATGCGAAAGCGCTCGTTGAGCCGAACCAGATTGGGCGACGTATAGACGTGCACGCGCTTGCCGGCCGCCTCGAGAATCGCGCGCGCGAAGGCAATGGTCGAGCCCTTGCCATTGGTGCCGGCGACGTGGATGGCCGGCGGCAAATGGCGCTGCGGATGACCGAGAGCCGCAAGAAGCCGCTCGATGCGATCAAGCGAAAGGTCGATCCGCTTCGGATGCAGCGCCAGCAATCGGGCGGCAATGGCGCCGATCGACGCCGCCTCGGAACGCTCAACGCTCACGCAGGAGCCGCTGAGGGTGCCGCCTCGACCGGCGGTGCCGATGCGGCCGGCGGCGGCAGACTGATGCGCGGCTGCAGCGCACCGGCTGGTGCCTTCATGAACAGCCGACACAGCCGGGCAATGGTGGCGCGCAGCTCGTGACGATGCACGACCATGTCGACCATGCCGTGATCGCGCAGATATTCGGCTTTCTGAAAACCTTCGGGCAGCTTTTCACGAATGGTCTGCTCAATGACGCGTGGGCCCGCGAAGCCGATCAGTGCGCCGGGTTCGGCAATGTGCACATCGCCCAGCATCGCGTAGGAGGCGGTAACGCCGCCGGTGGTTGGATTGGTCAGCACGACGATGTAGGGCTTGCGCGCATCGCGCAATCGCTGCACCGCGATGGTGGTGCGGGGTAGCTGCATCAATGAAAGAATGCCCTCCTGCATGCGCGCTCCGCCGGAAGCAGCGAAGAGAATGAAGGGACAGCCTTTCTCCACGGCCGTATCGAGCCCTTTGATAACCGCCTCGCCGGCGGCCATGCCGAGTGAGCCACCCATGAAATCGAAATCCTGCACCGCGATCACTGCGCCACGGCCGTCGAGCTTACCGAAGCCAACCTTCACCGCGTCGTTCAGCCCGGTCTTGCTTTTCGCGTCCTTGAGGCGGTCCACATAGCGACGTTCGTCGCGGAATCTCAGCGGATCAATCGGCACCTGGGGAATGGCAACGTCGAGCCACGTCTCATTGTCGAACATCGATTTGAGACGGTCCTTCGCCTTCATCCGCATGTGATAGTTGGAAACCGGAATGACGAACTGGTTGGCCTCCACGTCTTTGTAAAACACCAGCTGGCCGGTTTCCGGACACTTGATCCAGAGATTGTCCGGTACGTCGCGGTCGCCGCGCCGCAAAATCGAGCGGATTTTCGGCCGCACAACGTTGGAAATCCAATTCATGACGTCGACTCACCTCGGAACGGAACGTCTACAGACTGTCCCACCACAACCGTATTACCTACTGTAGCACTGACTATGACAACAGTGTTAGGCGGCGATTTTTTCCCCTGTCGGCGGACGCAGTGGCGCAGCGAGGCCGTCTTCGCATTTTTGCCGCAGTGCGGTGCCGGCGGGCGACCGCTCAATCGAGCGTTTCGCGATAGAATCCTGCGGCGATGGCGATGACGATCACGGTGAACAGCGCGATCGGCCAGAGTTCGGGGACAATCTCTGCGATACCGTTGCCCTTGAGCAACATGCCTCGAATGATTCGGATTGCGTGAGTCATCGGCAAGAACTCGCCGAGCCACTGTGCCCACATCGGCATCCCGCTGAATGGGAAGAAAAAGCCCGACAGCAGAAACGAGGGCAGCAACGTGAACTGCGCCATCTGGATCGCCTGCATCTGGTTGGTCGCTATAGTCGAGAAGGTCAGGCCGAGCGCTAGATTGCTGGCGATGAACAGGCCGAGCGCAAGCAAAAGCAGTGGTATCGATCCGCGTACCGGCAATTGGAATACCAACGCCGAAATTCCGAGGATCAACAAGACCTGGATGTAGCCGATGAGAATATAGGGCGCGATCTTGGCGAGCATAATCTCTATGGGGCGCACAGGCATCGCCATGAGATTTTCCAGCGTGCCGCGCTCGCGTTCGCGGGTGACGGCGAGCGTGGTGACGAGCAGTGTCGACATAATCAGCACCATGCACATCAAACCCGGCACGATGTTGAGCACGGTGAGCTGCTCGGGATTGTAGCGGGCGTGAACCACGAACTGGAACGGCGGTTGCGCCGCCTGCGACTGCAAGTTCGGCGGCAAGTCGCGTGTCAATGCGTCGGAGATGCCGGGCAAAGCCGCGGTGGCATTGCCGATCGCGGACGGATCGGTCGCATCGGCGTCGATCAGCACCGACGGAGATTCGCCGCGGTCGACCGAGCGATCGAAATTCGGTGGGAAGTCGATGACGAAAAGCACATCGCCCTGGGCCAGCGCCTTTTCGGCCGCTGCCTCAGATGACAGGGGCCTGATGTCGTAATAGCCGGTGTTCTGTAACGCGGCGACGATGGTCCGCTCGTATTTTGAATGCTCGGCGGCGAGGAGGCCGGTCGCCAAGTGCTTGGGGTTGGTGTTGATCGCGTAGCCGAACAACAAAAGCTGCATGATCGGCAAGGCGATGATTAGCCGCAGCGTGAACGGATCACGGCGAACCTGTATCCATTCCTTACGCAGCAGCGCCCAAAGTCTTCTGACGGAAAAGCCATTCATCGCGGCTGCTCCGTCGCGCTCAGCTGATGGATGAAGACGTCCTCAAGTCGCGGCTCGACTTCCCGCCACTGCAGATCGCCAAATTGCGTCAGCGTGTGCTCGAGCGCCGCCCGATCGGTGCCGGCCACGTGCAACGCGCGGCGAAACACCGCCGCGGATTCGATACCGGACATGCCGCGGATGCGGCGCGCTGCTTCGTCGATGTGCTCGCCTACCCCGTCATAAGTAATTAGGCCCGAACGCTTCGCGACCTCGAGCGCATCGCCCTCAACAACGATACGGCCGTTGGCCAGATAGACGATACGATCGCATCGCTCGGCTTCGTCCATGTAGTGCGTGGAGACCAGGACGGTGAGGCCTTCGCCCGCCATATCGTGGATGAGGTCCCAGAATTCGCGCCGCGCCTTGGCGTCGACGCCGGCGGTCGGCTCGTCGAGTAGCAACAGCTTCGGCCGGTGCAGCACGCACGCAGCAAGCGCCAAGCGCTGCTTCCAACCGCCGGATAAATTGCCGGCAAGCTGGTCAGCGTTAAAGCCAAGCTCCATTCTGGCGATGATGTCGCGCACGGCCGCGCGCGGGTTCGGCAGTTCGTAAACTCCCGCGACCAGATCGAGATTTTCCGTGACGGTGAGATCGTCGTAGTAGCTGAAGCGCTGCGTCATGTAGCCGACCTGCCGGCGCAACGCCGCCGCGTCACGCACGATGTCGAGGCCGAGGCACGTCCCGCTGCCGCCGTCAGGCTTGAGCAGGCCGCAGAGCATGCGGATGGTGGTCGTCTTGCCGCTGCCGTTCGCCCCCAGGAATCCGCACACCTCGCGCTCGGCGACTTGCAACGAGAGTTCATCGACCACGCGGCGCGCGCCAAAGCTTTTGTTGAGGCCGTGCACGTCAATGACGTAATCGGTCATGGAGTGCGCCGCTCTAAAACGGGCTTCACGATCACGGGCTGCCCGGGATTGAGCAATGACGCCTGATCCGCCGGTGGCCGTGCCTCGATCATGAACACGAGCTTCGCCCGGCTCTCGTCGCTGTAGATAACCGGCGGCGTGTATTCGGCGCGCGGAGCAATGAAAGAGACCGTGCCGGACAAATCCGCAGGGCAGCCGTCGCACACGATCGCAACGCGATTTCCGAGATGCATCGCGGGCAGGTCGCTTTGCGGGATGAAAAACCGCACGAAAATATTTCCCGGCGGCAGCAGGGAGATGACCGGTGCGCCTGCCGCCATGGTCTCGCCGGGCCGCGCCAAAACGTCGGCGATGCGGCCGGCCGCCGGTGCGTTTACATGGCGTTGCGACAGCCGCCATTCGGCGATTTCGAGCGCGGCCTTCAGGGCGCGCATGGCCGCTTGCTGGGCGGCGATCTCCTGTGGGCGGCCAGACGGGGCGCGGGTCTGCGCCAGCGCCGCTTCGAGCGCCGCCACCTTCGCGGTCGCCGACTGGAAGTCGGCGCGGCGCTGATCGAGCGTCTCCGCCGCCATGGTGCCGGTTCTGGCGAGGAATTCGCCGCGGTCGAGGTCGGCTTTGGTGCGCGCCAGCGTGGCCTTGGCATCGGCCAGATTCGCCTCCGCCTGTTCGATCTCGGTCGGCTTGCCACCCGCCTGCAGATTGGCGAGCTGTTCCTGGGCCTGGTGCATTTGCCGAATGGCCTGGTCGCGGGCCGCGCGATCCGCCGTGTCGTCCTGAGAAAACAGCGGCGCACCCGCGGCGACCTGATCGCCGCGTGCGACGTTGACGGCGGCGAGCAGGCCCTGCTGCGTGGGGCCAACCTTGACGAAGTCGGCGTCCGCATAGCCCTGCCATTGCGTCGGCGGCGGGGCGCGGTGGCCGTGCCACCACCAAGCGCCGGCGCCGATCACCACGGCGACCGCCAGTCCAATGCCAAGGAGAAGCGAGCGGTGCATGGAGCCTCTTTGCAACGCAACGATTATGTTGCATTATAGGAAGTTCCCGCGCCGTCGCAACCTGGGTCTTTGCCCATAAACAGCGGGGTGGAATTGGCAACGCCATTGCTCGAGCCGGCCGAATTCAAGCGCGGTCCCGGCGGACGGCCCACGCGTCAGGAGGCCGAGCGCCGCCATGGCGTCTTGCTGAACACCGCCGTTCGTCTGTTTCTCGAACGCGGGCTCGATGCAGTGTCGATCGACGAGATCGCCAAGCGATCCGCGGTGGCCAAGCGCTTCATCTATGGCCGCTATCGCGACAAGTCCGAATTGTTCGTCGCGGCAATTGAACATGCGTTCGCGGATCGGCTGGACGCGCTGCACGCATTCAAGCTGCCCCATGGGCGGGCCGCATTCGGTCTTCTGGCGTTTGGGCGAACGCTGCTCGATATCGCACTGCAGCCGGAGACGCTCGCCCTGCACCGACTGTTTATCTCTTCCGCGCCGCGATTTCCCGATCTCGCTAAGCTGTTCATCGCCCGCAATCGGCATCGCTTCGTGGGCGAAATCGAGCGCGTTCTGGCCTACTATGCGGACAGAGGTGAAATCGAACTTGCGGCGCCGCAATTGATGGCGGAGCAGTTCTTTATTTCGGTGGCTGGCATTCCACAACGCGGCGCCCTGTTGGGCTGGCGAGAGACACCGCAGGAGCGAGAGCGCCGCCTGCGCATCGCTATTCAATTATTTCTCGATGGCTGTCGCGTGCGGCGAAATCGCCCGCAGGCGGTGCGATAAACGCCCATTGCGGATGACGTGAAATGCCAGGACCGCAAATTGCCGTCGTCGGGCTTGGCGCCATGGGGAGCGCCGCGCTTTGCCAACTGGCGCGACGCGGCGTGAGCGCCATCGGCATCGAGCAATTCGAGATTGGGCACGATCGCGGCTCCTCCCATGGCGCGACACGGATGATTCGGCTGGCGCATTTCGAGCGTCCATCCTACGTGCCGCTCATGCGGCGGGCCTACGCGCTCTGGCATGAGCTTGAGGATATCGTTCGGCAGAAACTGCTGCACATCACCGGCATCGCTGAAATTGGTCCGCCAACGGGCGACGTGGTGCGCGGCACACGCGCTGGCGCAAACGCTGATGTGTCGTGTGAGGTGCTGGATGCGGCTTCGCTCATGCGACGTTATCCAGCGTTCAAGATCCCGAAGTCGTTTGTTACGATCTTCCAGCCCGACGGAGGCTTTATCGAAGCCAGCAAGGCGCTGGCGGCCAACATCGCGGTGGCGAAGGAGCACGGCGCAGCCGTTCGGACTGGGGAAACAGTCAGCGCGGTGGAACCGTCCGGTCCCAGCGTGCGCGTCGTGACCGATCGGGGCGCAATCGTCGCCGATTTCGCCATCGTGGCCGCCGGTCCGTGGCTGCGCCGACTGTTGCCGGAGCTCCACCTGCCATTGACCGTGACACGGCAGGTCATCGGCTGGTTCGAGCCGCAGCGGCCCGAGCAATTTGCCGCCGATCGCTTCCCCGCCTTCATGTTCGAAAGCGAATATGGTCAGCACTACGGCTTGCCGGCTTACGGCAACAAAGGAATCAAATTCGCCAAGCATCATCATCTCAGCGAGGCGGTGGATGCCGACAGTTACGAGAGAGCGGTCTCGGCGCAAGACGAAGCGGCGATCCGTGCGCCGTTGACGCAGTACCTGCCCGCCGCCAATGGTCCGCTGCATGCGGCGGAAACCTGTCTCTACACCATGACGCCCGACAACACATTCATCATCGATCGCGTGCCGGGCCTTCCGCAGATCATCATCGCGTCGCCGTGCTGCGGCCACGGCTTCAAATTTTCGCCGGTGGTGGGCGAAATTCTCGCTGACCTGGTGACGCACGGCACGACCAAACACGCCATTGCGCCATTCCGCTTGCAGAGATTCTAAGCGGCGACCCAAATATCATTGCGCGTGCGTTATCAGCGCGACGCCGACTGCGACTAGGACGGCGGCGACACCTTTTTGCATCAATTCCCGTGGCGCCAGATTCTCCCGGCCGAAGCGCGGAAAGAAAAGGCTGAGCAACACGCCAAACAGGAACACAAACAGCGTGGTGGTGGAGCCAACGGCTTGCACGAGGCTCAGCGGTGCGAACATCAACGCATAGCGGTTGCCGAGCCCGCCGGCCAGGTTGATGATCTCGTTCGAGGCGTTGATCGATAGCAGCGGCGCGGTATTGGAGCGCAGCAGCGCGGAGAATTCCCGCCGATACGGACCGATCAGCAGCAGCGCCGCGCCGAATAGCGCCTCGCCGGCAAACATCCAGAACACCGTGGTCCAGAACTCGATCTTCAGCGCGAACACTTTGAAGATCAGGGACGTCAGCGCCATGATGAAGCCGCACGCGAGCATCAGCGCTGCAAGCCGCACATTGAACGCCCGTCGTTTCCCCCCATGGCCGGGGGCAAAACTGATCGAAACGATCAGAGCCCCGCCGACAATCAAGGCACCGCCAGCGAACTGTCGCGGCGTCAGTGTCTCGCCGAGCACGAAGTACGCCAGCGCATAGCCGAATAGCGGGCCGGCCTGAAAGAACGGCGCCACCACGGACGCTTCCTCCGATTGCAGGGCGCGCAAGTAAAACAGCATGCCGGTCAGATAAAACGCGCCGGCAAGCATGATCAGACAAATGGCGCCGAGGCTGGGGCTCAACACCGTCGGCTCGTAGAACCAGATGAACGGCAGTAGCGCAATGCCGATGAACGCCGTGAACAAGAGCAGCACGGCGACATTGTTCTCTTTGAAGAAACGCTCGACGATGTATTTGTCCAAATGCACCGAGATGGCCCAGAGTACCGGGCCGGAAAACGCGAAGAAGAGCCAGGACAGCGGCTAATCTCCCGTAGCGCGGTGGCCGAGAGCGTGACTAGCCTGGCGTTCGGACGGCGGGTCGACGTGCAGGTCGACCACGCAAACACCGCCCTTCTTGAGCACGTCGACACCCTTCTCGATTGCGGGCTTCACGTCCGATGCCTTCGTGACCGGTCCGATGCCGACAGCGCCCTGCGCCTCGGCGAGCTTGGCGATGTCGGGCATCGGATCTTCCAGACGTAAGCCGATCCAGCGGTTCTTCACTTCGCGTCCGCGGGTCTTCGCCACGTTTTCCTGATGCAGTTCGTCGTTAAAATAGGAGCGGTTGTTGTTCACCACGATCAACAACGGAATGCGGTGGTGCGCCGCGCTCCAGATCGCGGTGGCGCCCATACAGAAATCGCCGTCGCCGAGCATGGAGATCGCGTAGCGGCCCTGATCCTGCAGGGCGAGCGCCGAGCCAACCGAGAGGCCGGGCCCCGATCCGAGGCCGCCGCCGCCATCTTTACCCAGATACGCCATGCCGTTCTGCAGTGGCCAGACGTCGAACGGCCAGCCGCGGCCGAGCGTACAGAACGTCACGTTCTCCGGATCGTTGAACTGATCGCGCAAGGCGGTCGCGACCTGCTCCATGCTGATGGCGGCACCGTTGCCGGCCTTGGTCTTGGCCGGCACCTTCACCTTCCAAGGATCCTTGCGTCCGCCGCCGAGCGCGTCGACAAGCTCCCCCACCACCACGTCGGCGGTCGACGCCATCGCCACGTCCATCGGCGGCAACGCCTGATATTCCATGTTGGCGCCGGTGTGCAGGGTCTGGTCGAGCGAGCAGGCGATGATTTTCGCGTTGACTGTGCCGGCGCTCTTGGCCTGCCGCAGCGCGCCGCCAAGATCGACCCAGTCGAGCGCGAGAATGACATCGGCTTCGCACAACAGTTCGCGCGCGTCTTTGCCGAGCACGTTGAACGGCGGGCAATAGTGCGCCGGATGATCGGTCGGAAAGGTCGCGCCTTGCTTGAGGTCGGTGACGACGCAGGCGCCGAGTTTTTCCGCGAGCTTTATGCGCGGCGCCCAATAGTCCGGTTTGCGCGAGCCGCGGCCGAACATGATCACAGGCCGCTTGGCGCCTTCCAACAGCGCCACCGCCTCGTCGATCGATTGCTGCGATGGTCGTGGCGGCTGCGGTGGACGAAAGCGCTTTACGTCCGGCCATTCCGGCTCCTTGTCGAGTTTTTGTTCCTGAAAGCCGGCATCGAGACAGATATAGACGGGCGCGGTCGGCGCGGAGCGGGTCAGAATATTGGCGCGCGCCATAGATTCCACCAGCGCGTCCGCCGACGTGGGCTGGTCGTCCCATTTGATAATGGAGCGAATGTAGGCGCCCTGATCGCGCGACGTGTGTATCCAGTCGATCCACGGCCGGCGTTTCTCTGCCGCCACCGGACCGGTGGCGCCGAGCACGAACATCGGCGCCCGGTCGCACCAGGCATTGAACAGGCTCATCATGCCGTGCAGCAGCCCGACATTTGAGTGCAGCACACAGGCCATCGGCTCTCCGGTCGCCTTGGCGTAGCCGTGTGCGATCGAAACCGAATGGTCCTCATGCAAGCACAGAATGATGCCGGGATTCTCGTTGCCGAGGTGATTGACCAGGCTGTCATGAAATCCGCGGTAGCTCGCGCCCGGATTGAGGCTGATGTAGCGGATGCCGAAACGGCGCAGCATCTGCGCAGCGATGTCGCTGCCCCAGGCCACGCGCGCATCGGGCTTACCTTCCAATCGGTCGAGGCGCATTCACGATCTCTCCTTGATTGCGGACAAAGCCCGCACTGGTCATTTCGTCGAAGTGAGTTGGCGGTAGGCGGCGACGATATCCGGCGTGGCGCTTTTCGCCAATTCCTGCACCATGGCGGCAAGCTGTGGGCCGCCGATCGGCTCGCCGACCGGCTGCTCGGCGTTGCGTGCGTCGGACTGATAATCTGGATCGGCCGCCATGGCGAGAAACGCGCGGCGCAGGATATCGGCACGCTCGGGCGGAATGCCCGTTGGCCCCACAAGCGGCAGGCCGAAATTGTCAGGCGCTTCGAGCAGCGCAAGCAGCGGACGCTGGCTCTCCGGTAAAACGTCGCCGAGCAACGGAACGTCGCGCAGGTGCGGCCGGGCTTGCAGAATGGGCCGCACCAAATTCTTGTCGATCAGGTCGTGACGTCGCGCGAACGAGTCTTCGACCGTCCAGAAGCCGTCGAGTTCGCCTTGTTCGAGAGCGACGAGTACGCGTGCAGTGGAGACGTAACCAGAGATGAGCTTGAGCGGATAAGCCTGCATGGCGAGTAGCGCCGGCACCATGGCGGTCGGCGTCGTTGCACCCAAGGTGCCGAACGTCAATGGCTTGGGCGAGACTTTGAGCGCCGCGAGATTTTCGATGCCAGTCGAGGTGCGCACATAAAGCGCCGAGTTCACGCCGCCCGGGCTGCCAATATAAGTCAGCTTGTCGACATCGAAGGCAACGCCTGCGTCGCGCAACGCTCCTTCGACATACCAGGAGCGGCCGGGCATCGCGATGGTTAGCCCATCGGCGGCCGCGCGTTTCGCCACATAGTTCATCGCCACCAACCCGGCAGCACCTTCCATGTTTTGGACGATCAGCGCCGGCGCGCCCGGAATGAAGCGTGCGAGATGGCGCGCCACGACCCGCGCCGTAGTATCGACCCCGCCGCCCGGCGCGAACCCGACGATCATGGTCAGCGTCTTGCCCTGATAGAAGTCTGCGGCCCGCGCTTCACCAGTGCCGAGCGCGAGGGCAAGCGTGGCCACAACAAGCAAAGCCGTCCAGCATTGCCCTCTCACCTGACCTCCCGTTGATGCGGAGCTTACTCGGCACAAGCCGTAGCTCTCTCCGATGAAATATTATACCAAGCGAGCAAAGAGCCGAGCCGGAAAGTGGGGCACACGCGTGGCAGGCGTTGAGAGCGTGTTTCGTTCGCCCGCCAGCATGTTGCGGGCCTCATCGGTCGCCATCGTGGGCGCGTCCGAACGGGCGCGGTGGTCGAGCAACATCTTCTCCAATCTGCGCCAGTTCGGTTACGGCGGCCGTATCGTCCTCATCAATCCGCGTCAGCAGAAAGTTTTCGGCGAAACCTGCCTGGCATCGCTGCGCGACATGTCCGAGCCGGTCGATCATGCGATGGTGATTGTCCCGGCCGCCCACGTGGCCGACACTTTGACGGACGCCGAAGCCGCCGGCGTCAAGTCCGCGACCATTTATGCCTCGACCATGGGCGACGGCGAAAGCGACGCATCACGGATGCGCGGTACCTGGTTGAAGAACTTTCTCGCCACCAGCCGCCTGCGCGTCAGTGGCCCCAACTGCATGGGCTCCTATTCGTATCGCGAGCGGCTGTTCGCATATCCAAATACCGAATTGTGCAGCGTGCGGCCCGGCCCCATCGGTTGCATCTTCCAGTCTGGCGGAACGCTGCAGTTCTGGCTAAAGAGCGCCGCCGAGCGCGGCATGGGATTCTCCTATGCGGTGTCGTCCGGCAACGAGGTCGATCTCGATCTGGCCGACTTTCTCGATTTTCTGGTCGACGATCCGCACACCAAACAAATCGTGCTGTTCATCGAAGGCATTCGGCGGCCGCAAGCCTTCATGCGCGCCGCCGCCCGCGCGCTGGAGGCCGGCAAGCCGGTGCTGGCGATCAAGACTGGCGCGACGCAGAAATCGCGCTCGGCCGCGCAATCGCACACCGGCGCCATCGGCGGCGATTACGCCGCGTATCTCGCCATGTGCGAGCGCTACGGCATCGTCAATTGCCGCTCGCTCGACGATCTTCTGGAAACCGCGCTCGCCTTCCAGTGCGGGCGGTTGCCGAAGGGTCCGCGCATCGGCTTCGTCACCACGTCCGGCGGCACAGTCGATCTTCTTTATGACTATGCGGAGACGGAAGGCGCGGTGATTCCCGAGTTCAGCACCGCCACCAATGCCGCGCTGATGCCGCACATGCAGGAAGGGATCTTGCCGAGAAATCCGCTCGACACCGGCATCCCCACTACGCTGAAGGTTGCGGCCGACCAGTGCGAAATCGTTGCGCGCGATCCGAGCGTCGATATCGTTGCCTGGGCGTCGCCGCTGCCGGGCAAAGGCGGAAGCTGGGACGACGTGCGCGAACTGCGCCGGCTTTTGGTCGCAACCGACAAGCCCATCATCGCCTTTGGCCGCATGATCCATCAGATGACACCGGAGGGATTGGCCGTGCAGGAAAAAGCAGGATTTCCGTTCCTGCAGGGCCAGCAGCCGACGCTACGCGCCATCAACGCGCTATGGTTCCACGCGCAACGGGCCGGGCGCTCGTTGCCCGCTCTGCCGCCCGCGCCAGCCAGTGATCTGACGCCTGCCAATTTGGACGCGTCGCTCGCACGCTACGGCATCACGTTGCCGCAAAGCCGGCGCGTCACCAGCGCGCACGAAGCGGCCGACGCCGCAGCCGCCATCGGATTTCCGGTGGCGCTGAAAATCCGCTCGGCCGACATCATACACAAGACCGAAGCCGGTGGTGTCACGCTCAATCTCGCCAATTCCCGGCAGGTACTTGACGCCGCCGATGCGCTGGCCAAGGCCGCGCGCGCCGCCCATCCGCAAGCGAAGTTCGAAGGATTTTTGGTGCAGGAAATGGTCTTGGGCGTCGAGACCATCGTGGGAGCGCACACGGACCCGCTCTACGGGCCGCTGCT
>JASHVC010000595.1 GCA_030039655.1 Xanthobacteraceae bacterium
GCCGTCTGGGTTGGCCACGACGACCACGCCGGGCAGTCGATCGATCGGACCGATGAGTCTGACGGTATGATTGGGCAGCGGCGAGTCGTCGTCGTTGGTCAGCGGATATTCCGATTTGAGCTCGGCGGAGCGATTAGACTGCTGGGCGACCGCGCCGGTCCAGCACGCCACCGCAACCGCCAACGTACACAGGAGCAGGCCAGTGAGCTTATTCATTGCGCGACGACTCCTGATGGCGCGGTTTCGATATTGAAGGCTGCGGCAAACAGGGCGCGCGTGTAGTCGGTCTTGGGCTTCTGGAACAACTCGGCGGCGTTTCCTGTCTCCACCACCTTGCCAGCCCGCATGACCAGCAGACGGCTCGCCAGCGCCGCAACCACACGCAAGTCGTGCGAGATGAACAAATAAGTGAGATCACGCCGCTTCTGCAGGTCGCGCAGCAAATCGACCATCTGCGATTGGATCAGCATGTCGAGCGCGCTGGTCGGTTCATCAAGCACGATGAAGGTTGGCTCAAGCACGATGGCGCGCGCCACAGCAATGCGCTGCCGCTGGCCGCCGGAGAATTCGTGCGGAAAACGAAAGCGCGTTCTGGGATCGAGCCCGACATCGGTCAATGCGCGCACTACACGCTCATCGCGCTCGCGCTCGGGCATGTCCGGCTGATGAACGTTGAGTCCTTCCGCGATGATGTCTGCGACCGACAGCCGCGGCGACAGGGAGCCGTAGGGGTCCTGAAACACGATCTGCATATCGCGGCGGAACGGCCGCATTTGCTTGAACCGCAACCCTTGCAGCGGATTGCCCATGAAGATAATGGGCCCCTCGGAGGAGATGAGCCGCAGCAGCGCCAGGCCGAGCGTCGTCTTGCCGGAGCCCGATTCGCCAACGACGCCGAGCGTCTCGCCCTTGCGCAGCGCAACGCTCACTCCGTCCACGGCCTTGATGTGGCCGACGACTTTGCGCAGCACGCCACGCTTGATCGGGAACCAGACTTTCAGGTCATCGGCTTGCAGCACCATGGGAGCTGTGGGCTGGGGCGGCGCCGGGTCGGGCTTCGGCTCGGCGGCGAGCAGCGCCCGCGTGTACGGGTGCTCAGGCGTGGCGAAGACGCGCTCGACGTCGCCCTGCTCGACGATGCGTCCCTCCTTCATGACGCACACCCTCTGCGCGATTTTGCGCACGATGCCGAGGTCGTGGGTGATGAAGAGGAGCGACATGCCGAGCCGCTTCTGGATGTCCTTCAACAACGCGATGATTTGCGCCTGCACCGTCACATCGAGCGCCGTCGTCGGCTCATCGGCGATGAGAAGGTCGGGCTCGTTGGCGAGCGCCATGGCGATCATCACGCGCTGACGCTGGCCGCCGGAGAGCTGGTGCGGGTAGGCCTTGAGCCGGCTTTGCGGATCGGGAATGCCGACCTGGCCTAGAACCTCCACGGTGCGGGCGTGGGCAGCCTCGCCGGTCAATCCGCGATGCAGCAACAGGATCTCGCCGATCTGCTTCTCGATCGTGTGCAGCGGATTGAGTGAGGTCATCGGCTCTTGAAAGATGATGGTGATGTCGTCGCCGCGGACCCGCCGCATGTCGCGCTCCGACATCCGCAATAATTCCTGATCCTTGAAATGAATCTTGCCGGAGGGATGCTGTGCCGACGGATAGGGCAGCAGCTTCAAGATCGAAAGCGCGGTGACCGATTTGCCGGAGCCCGATTCGCCGACCAGCGCTACGGTCTCGCCCCTGCCGATGTCGAACGACACGTGATCGACGGCGAGCGTTTCGCGCCCGCCTTGGGCAAAGGCGACGGACAGATCGCGGATTGAGAGAAGGGGTTCGGCGCTCATGCAAACGTCTTCCGCGAATCGAAAGCGTCGCGCACGGCTTCGCCGATGAAGATGAGCAGCGAAAGCATGATCGCAACGGCGAAGAAGCCTGTAAGCCCGAGCCAAGGCGCCTGCACGTTGGCCTTGCCTTGCGAGAGCAGTTCGCCGAGCGACGGCGAGCCCGGCGGCAGGCCGAAGCCGAGAAAATCAAGCGCGGTGAGCGTCATCACCGACGACGACATGATGAATGGCAAGAACGTCAGGGTCGCCACCATCGCGTTCGGCAGAAGATGACGGAACATGATGACGGTGTTGGACACGCCGAGAGCGCGCGCCGCTAGGATGTATTCAAAATTGCGCCCGCGCAAAAACTCGGCGCGTACTAGACCGACGAGCCGGGTCCAAGAGAACAGCAGCAGAATTCCGAGCAGCACAAAAAATCCCGGCACCAGCACCGACGAGATGATGAGCAGGAGATAAAGTTCCGGCACCGACGTCCAGATTTCAAGGAAGCGTTGAAACAAAAGGTCGGTCCAGCCGCCGAAATAGCCCGTCACGGCGCCGGCCACAACGCCGATGATCGACGAGATGACCGTGAGCACAAGGCCGAACAGGACCGAGACTCGGAAACCGTAGATCAGCCGCGCCAGCACGTCGCGGCCGACGTCGTCGGTGCCGAGCCAGTTGTATTCGAGGGTACCGCATTGGCCATAACCGTTCTTTGCCGCAAACTCGCAATCCGCCTTGGTGAGCAGCCACGTCGGCTTGGAAGGAAACGGCGATGGCGGCCGGCTCACGATGGTGTTGTAGGAGAATGGAATGGGCGGCCAGATTTGGACGGCGTGGTGTTCGGCCAGATAGGCCTGCAGGTGCGAGTCGCGGTAGTCGGCGGCCGTGCCGAAAATGTCGCCGAAGTCGGTGTCGGGGTAGGTAACAAAAATCGGAAAGTAGCTCACGCCTTCGACCCGGATGTAAATCGGCTTGTCGTTGGCGATGAATTCGGCAAACAGGGTGAGTACGAAGAGAATGAGAAAAATCCAGAGCGACCAGTAACCGCGACGGTTAGCCTTGAAGTTCCGCCAGCGGCGAACGTTCATGGGCGATAGGTCAAATCTTCTCGTTGGCGCCGCGAGGCCAAGAGGGCCGATCGGTTCCGCATCCGGCTCCAGCGCCGGAGCCGCTATCCGGCCATCGGCTGGCCTGACGCTTTCTTTGGTGGGAGTGCGTGCGTCCACCTCACACCTCTCGCGTCTCGAAGTCGATGCGTGGATCGATCCACGTGTAGGTGAGGTCCGAAATCAAGGTCACGACCAAGCCGACTAGCGCGAAAATGTAGATGTTAGCGAACACGACCGGATAATCGCGGTTGAGCACGCTTTCGAAGCTGAGGAGCCCAAGCCCATCGAGCGAAAAGATAGTCTCGATCAAAAGCGATCCGGCGAAAAAGGCGCTGACAAAGGCGCTGGGAAAGCCGGCGATCACGAGCAGCATGGCGTTGCGGAAGATATGGCCATACAGAACTTGGCGCTCGGAGCAGCCCTTGGCGCGTGCCGTGAGCACGTATTGTTTGCGGAGTTCCTCGAGGAACGAGTTCTTGGTGAGGAGGGTCATGGTGGCGAACGCGGCCAGCCCCATGGACACGATCGGTAGGGTGATGTGCCAGAAGTAATCGAGAATCTTTTCCCACCACGGGAATTGCGACCAGCCGTCAGAGGTGAGCCCACGCAATGGAAAGATTTGCCAAAATGAGCCGCCGGCCAAGAGGATGATGAGCAAGATCGCGAACAAAAATCCGGGAATAGCGTACCCGATGATAATGACACTGGAGGTCCAAACGTCGAAATTTGTGCCATCGCGCACAGCCTTACGAATGCCGAGCGGGATTGAGATCAGGTAAGAAAGCAAAGTCATCCAGATGCCGAGCGAAATGGAAACCGGCAATTTCTCCTTGATCAGTTCGATCACGCTGACGTCGCGGAAATAGCTCTTGCCGAAATCGAAGCGCAGATAATCCCACAGCATGATGAAAAATCGCTCGTAGGCCGGCTTGTCGAAGCCGTACTGTTTTTCCAGGCTCTTGAGAAAAGCCGGATCGAGGCCCTGAGCGCCGCGATATTTTGAGTTGATGTCGCCTTGGGCGCTGCCTAGCGTCGCCCCACGGGCGCCGAAATCGCCGCCGGGGGAGCCGGAAATGCGCGAGGTTGCGCCGGTATCGGTGCCCGAGAGCTGGGCTATGACGCGCTCTATAGGCCCGCCGGGGGCGAACTGCACCACGACAAACGATACCAGCATGATCCCGAAAATGGTGGGGATCATGAACAGCAGCCGGCGGATGATGTAGGCGGTCATTTTACTCCGGCCATTATCGGCGCGCCGATCGGGAACCGCATCGCGGCGAACACCAGTTTATCCCGCCTTCTGGATTTTCGCCGCCTTGTCACGGTCATACCACCAGGTCTCCGGAATGCCGCGGAAATAGCGCGGTTGCGCCGGCGGCCGCCCGAACACCTCCCAATAAGCGATCCAGTGGGAAGGTTTGTACCACTGGGGAATCCAATAACGGCCGGCGCGGATCACGCGGTCGAGCGCGCGGCAGGCGTTCACGAGGGCCGGGCGCGTCTCGGCGGCGATGATGGCTTCGATCAAGGCGTCGACGGCCGGATCGGCGATGCCGGCGAGATTGTTCGAGCCTTTGAGCGCCGCCGCTTGCGAGGAAAAGTATGACCGCAGCGAATCGCCCGGCGTGGAGGAGAAGGAGAGACGATCGACCGTGATGTCGAAGTCAAACTCTTTAAGCCGTGCCTGGTATTGAACCGGATCGACCAGGCGAATGGCCGCGTCGATGCCGAGCGTCGTGAGATTCTTGATGAGCGCCGTGTGGTGGGGCTCGAAGGTGGCCTCATCGAGCAGAAATTCGACGGTGATCGGTTCGCCGCTGGGTAGGACGCGCTTGCCGTCTTTGACCGTGCAGCCTGCCTCTTGAAGAAGCTGCACAGCCTTGCGTAACGGCGCCCGGTCGTTACCCGAGCCATCACTGACCGGCGGTACGTATGGGTCTCCGAAGACCTCATTGAGGACGCGGCCGCGGAAGCGTT
>JASHVC010000596.1 GCA_030039655.1 Xanthobacteraceae bacterium
TGCGCCTCGGCGAGCGGGAGATTTTCGTTCACTACCCGAGCGGTATGGGACGCTCGAAGCTTAAGATTCCGGCAACCAAGACCGGCACGGCGCGCAACATTAATACCGTTGCAAAGCTTGCCGAAATGGCTGCGAAAACCTGATGCGCCGCTCTTTCCGTCAGCCTGAACCTTTTCCGTGAGGCGGCGCACTAACACATGTGGTTTGGACGGCTCCAGCCGTCGGCGACCCCATGGAGAAGGATCATGGTCATCCGTTATCAGCACACCCAGCTCGGCACGCTGATGCTTGTAACGCTGGTGTCCGGTGCGATCTTTTTCGCCGCGATGGCCTATACGCTTCCCAGCCCGGGGCGATGGGGCCTATTGGCGGGCGCGGCCTTCCTTGTTGTCATGGCGTGGCTGTTCTCGTCTTTGACTGTCAGCGTCAGCGAAAATGAATTGCAGTGGAGCTTTGGTCCTGGTCTCTTGAGTTACCGGATGGCGCTTGCCGACATCGTCGGCATCAGAATCGTGCGCAACAGTCCGTTGAATGGCTTCGGCGTCCGCATGCGGCCGGGCTTCCGCCTCTACAACGTCTCTGGGCTCGACGCGGTCGAACTGCGCCTGAGGAATGGCGACATCCGCCGCATCGGCACCGACGACGCGAGTGGACTCGCCGCCGCCCTGCGCCGCGGCTAGCCGCGCTGCCGCTTGCGACGGTGCGACGCGCTTGCCTGCGCGGCTGGCATCCTCATAGGTGCAATGCAGATTGGGATGGGCCGCTTACTTTCCATTTATCCGATTGCTGTCTAAGTGCTTCTGCACAAAACAAGACGATGAAAGATGTCGCCTGTTGCGGACGCTGTCTGCAACGGGGAAGGGGAGTTCGCTTTCCCATGACTGACGCGGTTATCGGCCAGAGGACGGGCGCCCGGTCGTTTTCGATTTTGGGCGCGATCACGTTTTGTCATGTGATTAACGATCTCTCGACGTCGCTGCTTATGGCGATCTATCCGTTGCTCAAGACCGAGTTCGCTTTGAGCTTCGGTCAGATCGGGCTCCTCACGCTTGTATACCAGGGCACCGGATCGATGTTGCAGCCGATCATCGGGCATTACACGGATCGTCGTCCGCAGCCTTACTCGCTGCCATTTGGAATGGCGGGTATCGCACTCGGCCTTGCGGCGCTCGCGTTCGCGCCGAACTATCCGGTGCTGCTTGCCTGTGCAGCACTGCTGGGTGTCGGCTCGTCGATCTTCCATCCGGAATCCTCGCGGATTGCTCGCCTCGCTTCCGGTGGCGCGCACGGTTTCGCACAATCGATGTTTCAGGTCGGCGGCAATGTCGGCAATTCGCTGGCTCCGCTGACGGCGGCATTGTTCGTGCTGCCCTACGGCCAGCGCAGCATCGCTTGGTTTGCGTTGTTCGCATTCGCTGGAATGGGGATATTGACGCTGGTCGGGCATGCTTACGGACGTTTGGCGCGTCCGCGCGCGCACTCGTCATTCGCAGCTCATGTGGCCGCGTTGCCGCCGGGCGTGGTGCAGCGGGCCATCGCCATACTCATCGCGCTTATTTTCTCGAAGTATTTCTATCTGGCCAGCATCACCAGCTATTACATTTTTTATCTCATCCACCACTTCGGGCTCACCGCGGAAAGCGCTCAACTCTGTCTCTTCGCCTTTCTGGCGGCATCCGCTGTCGGCACGTTTTGTGGCGGCCCGATCGGCGACCGCGTCGGCCGCAAGCGGGTGATCTGGTGTTCGATCCTGGGTGTCGTCCCGTTTACGCTGGTGCTGCCCTACGTTGGGCTGGGCGCGACGATTGCGCTTAGCATCGTCATCGGCCTCATCATCTCCTCGGCATTCTCGGCGATCGTAGTTTATGCCCAAGAGCTCATTCCCGGCCGCGTCGGCATGGTGTCGGGACTGTTCTTTGGTGTCGCCTTTGGCATGGCAGGGCTTGGCGCGGCCGCGCTCGGCGAACTCATCGATCTGACCAGCATCGATTTTGTCTATCGGGTTTGCTCGTTCTTGCCGCTCATCGGCGTGCTGACCGCATTTCTTCCCGAGATCGAGCGTGTCCCGTCGCGCGTCTAGCCTCCTGCGCTGCTCTACGGCTTCTCGTCGACAATGTGCGTGCGCAACGTGCCGATACTACTGATCTCGACTTCCAGCACATCACTGGCTTTCATCCATAGCGGCGGCTTGCGGCTATGGCCGACGCCTTCCGGTGTGCCGGTGGCGATGACATCGCCGGGAGACAGCGCGGTGAAGTCCGAGCAAAACGCGATGATCTGCGGGATCGAATAGATCAGAAGATCGGTGGGCGAGTGCTGCACCTGCGTGCCGTTGAGTCGCGTCGTCAGCGTGAGCTTGCTCGGGTCGGGGATTTCGTCGGTGGTCACGATCCACGGACCGAGCGGACCGGTGCCGGGAAAGTTTTTGCCGGAGGTGACGGAAAATTTCTGATAGTCGCGCACGCTACCGTCGACGAAGCAGGTGTAGCCGGCTACGTGACCAAGCGCGTTCTCAGCCTTGATGTGGCGGCCGCCCTTGCCGATGACGAGGGCGAGTTCGCCTTCGAAATCGAAATTGTCCGAAACGGTCGGTCGGATCATTTCGCCGCCGTGGCCGACGAGCGTGTCGGTAAAGCGGATGAACATGCTTGGCTGCATGGGCAACTCGCGTCCGGTCTCCGCTGCGTGGGAGCGGTAATTGATGCCGGCGCACAGAATCTTTCCGGGGACCGGGATCGCCGGCCGGAACGTGATGTCGGCGAGCTTGTGGTCCGGCTCCGACCCGTTCGCCGCCTTTCGCATCGCCTCCAACTTGCCGGCGGCGAGCGCGGCGCGCAGGCTTTGCTGCCGCACCCGCTTGTTCAGCGTGACCACGCCTTCGCCGCTCAGAACACCGAAGAGCTCTTTTCCGCCAACGGCGAAACTCAAAAGCTTCATGCTGACACCCAATGTCGCGGCTGACGCGGGTGATTCTGCGCACGATGCCCGGTATGGTGTCAAACCGCCGCCATGCCTTCCGGCAACCGTCAACGTCGTGCCAGAAGGTCGGCAGAAGTGCGTGGCTCGGCGCAGGGCCGAAGAAGGGGGAAATGTCCGATGGACATCAAGGTCGGCAAGAAGGCGATTGCTGAGGCGAGCGAGAAGCTCAGGAATTGGGGGCGCTGGGGCAAAGAAGACCAAGTCGGAACGCTCAATCACGTGCGGCCGGAGGATATCGTCAAGGCCGCCAGCCTGATCCGCAGCGGAAAGGTTTTTGCGCTGGGCATTCCGCTCGATGCCAACGGTCCGCAGAATGGACTCTTCGGCGGCCGGTTCAATCCGATCCACCAGATGCTGGCGACCGGGACCGATGCGATTGCCGGGCGGCAGGACTGGAACAAGATCCGCTACGCGGATGACACGCTTATTTGCTGCGTCCAGGGCGCCACTCATTGGGACGCGCTCGGCCATGTGTTCTACGAGGACAAGGCTTACAACGGCTACGACGCCAAGCTGATCGACTCTAAGGGCCTCAACGTGCTCGGCATCGAGCACTCGAAGAACAAGATGGTGGGCCGTGGCGTCCTGCTCGACATCGCTCGCTTTCGTGGCGTGCAGTGGATGGCTGACGGCGAAAGCATCTCCAACGATGAGCTCGACAAGTGCGCTAAGGACCAGAACGTCTCCATCGGCCGTGGCGATTTTGTCATGATCCGCACCGGGCAGATGGAACGCTGCATGTCGGAGAAGAAATGGGGCGGCTACGCGGGCGGCGACGCGCCGGGCGTGAAGTTCGAAAATTGCTACTGGTGCCAGGAAAAGGAGATCGCGGCGATCTGCACCGACACCTGGGGAGTGGAAGTGCGCCCGAATGAGACCGGCGAAGCCAACCAGCCGTGGCATTGGGTGGTGATCCCAGCCATGGGCCTGTGCATGGGCGAAATTTTCTATCTGAAGGAGCTGTCGGAGGATTGTGCCGAGGACGGCGTCTACGAGTTTTTCTTCTGCGGCCCGCCACTGATCATCACCGGCGCCACCGGCTCGCCGCTGAATCCGCAGGCGATTAAGTGACCGCTAAGC
>JASHVC010000597.1 GCA_030039655.1 Xanthobacteraceae bacterium
TTCATCTCGAAGGAAAGATCGTCGACGGCGACGAGGCCGCCGAACCGCATGGTCAGATGCTCGACGCGCAACACGGTGGACTCGTCGCGCGCCATCAGCCGTGGCCCTCTTTCACCAGATCGACGGAGATGCTCTTGCGTTCTTTCAGGAATATCGAGGGCGCGCGGGTCGCGATCAGCCCGCGCGGGCGCCAGATCATGATCAGCACCATGGCGAGGCCGAACAGCAGCATGCGGTACTGGGTGGGATCGAAAGTCGGTCCGAAAATCTCCTTGAGAAAATCGAGCTCGCGCAAAATCTCCGTGCCGCCGATCATCACAATGGCGGCAATGGCGACACCGATCTGGCTGCCCATCCCGCCCAGCACCACGATCGAGAGCACGGTTGCCGATTCAATGAAGGTGAAGGATTCCGGCGAGATGAATGCTTCGCGCGCGGCAAAAAACGAGCCGGCGAAACCCGCGAACATTGCGCCCATGGCAAAGGCGGTGAGCTTGGTGTTGGTGGTATTGATGCCGAGGGAACGGCAGGCGATTTGGTCCTCGCGCAGTGCCTCCCAGGCGCGGCCGACCGGCAGCCGGCGCAAGCGCACGGTAACAAAGGACGTGAGCAGCGCCATCGCGAGAATGATGTAATACAGGAAGATGACGCGGTAGAGCGGCGAGAACTCAAGTCCAAAGACCGCGGCAAACCCGTTGTCATCGGCGGTGAACGGAATGCCGAAGAAAGTCGGCCGCGGGATGCCGGTGATCCCCGCATAGCCGTTAGTCAGCGCCGTCCAGTTAATTAGGATGAGGCGGATGATCTCGCCAAACGCAAGGGTGACGATGGCGAGGTAATCGCCGCGCAGGCGCAAGACCGGAAAGCCGAGCAGGATGCCCCAGAACGAGCTAAGAATGCCGGCGAGCGGCAGCAGGATCCAGAACGATAAACCAAAATTTTTGGCCAGTAGTGCGTACGAGTAAGCACCGACCGCATAGAACGCGACGTAGCCGAGATCGAGAAGCCCGGCGAGGCCGACGACGATATTGAGGCCCCAGCCGAGCATCACATAGATCAGGATCTGGATGCCGAAATTGTCGATCCACTTCAGCGCTCCGCCGAATCCGACGCTGAGGATGATGATAACCGGATAGACAACGACGAAGCTGATGGCGACGGGCACAAACCACTTGCCGAGATTGAGGCGCCGTTGGGATGCGGGCTTTGCGGGTTTGCGCGCCCGCTCCGCGAGCCAAGGGGCGAACGCGACCGAATAGCCGAAACGGCCCGCGGCGGTGATCGCCACAAAGGCAAACAAGAGCGGCCAGCGCGTGGTCAGGATCAGTTCGTCGCGAATATTGGTGACGGTCTGGAAACCGATCAACGGGAGGAAAAGGCCGAACGCCACGAGGCCGGTAAACGCGGCGTCGCGTAAGGCGCCGGAAACATCGACGCGCTCGCCTCGCGCGCCAGCCGCCATCTCAGACCTTCTCGACATCGGGCCGGCCGAACAGCCCCTGCGGCAGGAAGATCAACGTGATTGCCAGTATGGAGAACGCCGCAACGTCTTTGTAGTCGATGGAAAAATAGGCCGACCAGAGCGTTTCGATCAGGCCGATGATGAGACCGCCGACCACGGCGCCAGGCAGCGAACCGATGCCGCCCAGCACGGCTGCGGTGAAGGCTTTCACGCCCGGCACAAAGCCATCGGAGAAAGTCACCACGCCGTAGTACATGAGGTACATGGTGCCGGCCACAGCCGCGAGCGCGGCCGCGATCACGAACGTCATCGATATGGTGCGGTCGACATCGATACCGAGCAAAGCCGCCATCTTCTGGTCCTGCTCGCAGGCGCGCTGGGCGCGGCCGAGCGGGGTCTTTGCCACCAAATACCAGAACGCCAGCAGCAGCACCGCGGTAACGCCCCAGATGATGAGCTGCTTGTAGGACAAGGTGACCGGAAAATCGTTTTGGTTGGTCAGCACGAATTCGCCCTGCACCATGGGCGGGATGGACTTGTTTCGTGGCCCTTGGGTGACCTGCACGAAGTTCGACAAAAAGATCGACATGCCGATGGCCGAGATCAGCGGCGCCAGGCGGAACGAGCCGCGCAACGGCCGATAGGCAACCCGTTCGATCACCCAGTTGACGAGAGAGGTAAAGAACATGGCGGCGATAAGCACGATCAACAGTGCCAGCGCGATCGAACTGATGCCGAGCCAGGCGGTGACAAACAGGAAAGTGATTAGCGCGACGAAGGCCGAGACCATGAACACATCGCCATGGGCAAAGTTCACCATGCCGATAATGCCGAACACCATCGTGTAGCCGATGGCGATGAGGCCGTAGATTGAGCCGAGCGTGATGCCGTTGATCAATTGCTGGACGAAATATTCCATGCGTCCGCCGACTTTCGAATCCCGGTGAACTGAAGTCTTAACAGTGGCCTCCCGGCCCGGCAACGCCGCGGGCCTTGTGCCGATGCGGCATTAGAGCCATGGTCCCCCGCAATCTATCCCCTGAGGTGCGGGCGGACGTATGGAGCGAGTCAAAAGCGAGGACGTCATCGGCGCTAAGGGGCGGCCCTTTACCGGCGCGGAGTACCTGGAAAGCCTGCGCGACGGCCGCGAAGTCTATGTCTACGGCGAGCGCGTCAAAGATGTCACCACCCATCCGGCGTTCCGCAATGCCGCGCGTTCGATCGCACGCCTCTATGACGCGCTGCATGACGCCAAGACCAAGCCGCTGTTGACGGCGACGACCGATACCGGCTCTGGCGGCTTCACGCACAAGTTCTTCCGCGCCGCGCGCTCGCGCGATGAACTGATCGCTCAGCGCGACGCCATCGCACACTGGGCGCGCATGTCCTACGGCTGGATGGGGCGCTCGCCGGACTACAAGGCGTCGCTGATGAACACGCTCGGCGCAAATTACGATTTCTACGGCAAGTTCGCCGACAACGCGAAAGCCTGGTACCGCCGCGCCCAGGAACACGTGCTGTTCATGAATCACGCCATCGTCAACCCGCCGGTGGACCGCGCCAAGCCGGTGGATCAGGTGAAGGACATCTACATCACCATCCAGAAAGACACCGACGCCGGCATTTACGTGTCCGGTGCCAAGGTGGTGGCAACGGCATCTGCGCTGACGCACTATAATTTCCTCGGCCAGAATGCCGCCGTGCCGCTGCACGATACCGACCTTGCGGTGATGTTCATCGCGCCGATGAACGCGCCCGGCGTGAAGCTGTTCTGCCG
>JASHVC010000598.1 GCA_030039655.1 Xanthobacteraceae bacterium
CTCCTGGTCATCTTGCTCATCGCGATAGCCGCCGCAGCGGCGACAATCGCTGCTCGGCATCTTTTGGACCTCGAGATCCGCCGGCAACACCACGAGGTCGGCAACCCCGTTTATCTGCAAATTGGCGTCGTGTTTGCGGTCTTGCTCGCCTTCGTATTCAACGAAGTATGGGGTGAATACAACGTGGCGGCCCAGGCGATAAACGGTGAATGCGGCGCGCTGCACGGCACCGCCATCCTTGCGCACAATCTGCCAGACCAACAAGGGCAGAGCGTTGAACTCGCGATCCTGAACTACACGCAAACGGTCATAAGCAAAGAATGGGCGGCACTGGGGCGCCGGGATTCAAGCCCAGAGGCCGTGACTGCGTTTGAGGCCGTGGTCGCAGCCGCAGCGCATGTGAACATAACGCGGCCCGGCGATGTGGCAATTCAAAACCAGATGCTGGCGCTACTGGCGCAAGCGCACGCGTTCAGGGAAACCCGCGCCTACCAGGCCAACCGCGGCTTGCCAGTCGTCATCTGGCTAGTGCTCGCATTGTACGCGCTTATCCTGGTTGTGTTTGTGCTGTTCGCCGGAGTTGAGTCTATGACCGGACATTTGCTCTTCACCGTCTCTTTCGCGATCTCCGTGGCGCTTGTTCTGGTCCTCGTGCGCATGCTCGATTATCCGTTCGAGGGCGCACTCGCGCTAAGCAATACCGATTTCGTCAATACGCTCGAGCGCGTGACTGCGCTGACCAGCGGAACTTAGATCCGGGGTAATCCATATCCGGCCGACGCCTGCGTTCCTTAGGACATGAAGCTAAAGAACATCTTTCCGCCGTCAATCGATGTCAGCACCGATCTGAGCGCAAAATTGCGGGGAAAGAAGGCGAGTGGCGAATAGCGAATAGCTACCAAGCCCTACGCTACTCGCCATTTCGCTATTCGCTGTTCTGCGCGAACAATTGCCGGCCGATCGTATTGAAGCGCGCCTTCTGGTCGTCGCTCAGCGAACCGTAGAAGTCATCGAGCGCCGGGCGAATCGTCTGCACGGCCTGCAGCATGGCCTGCAGGCGCTTGCCCTCGGTAGCGAGGCGGCCGGGAGGAGTGGCCGGAAGCTCGGTCGGGCATGCGGCTTTGATCAGATCAACGGCATTGCCGCTCGCCGACTGTAGCGCGTCAAGCTTGGCACGCTGCGCTTCAGTCGGATGGACAACTTGATCGATCCGGTCGGTCGGAAACGCCATGGCGTTCTCGCCACATTGGCCTTGCGGGTTCTGCGCCTGCTGCACGCGGCGAGGCGGCGGACCTGAAGCGGCGCCCACATCGTTGAAGCGCGCCTTCTGCTCGTCGCTCAGCGCGTCATAGAACTTCGCCAACGGCGGCTGAACGATATTCACCGCCTCTGCCATGCCCTCCAGACGATGCTGCATATCGGCGAGGCGATCGGTCGGCGTGAACGAGACTCGGGTCGGGCAGTGTGACTTGATCACGTCGCTCGCCTTGACGACGGCGTTGCCAAGATCGTCGAGCAGTCTGCCTTGATCCGGATTCGGTTGCACCGCGGCCTGGATTTGGTCGATCGGCCATCCGGTCACCTCGGCCGCCTCGTCCGTGCAGCTTTGCGCCACGTTCTGCGTCAGCGCCGTCATGCGCTCCGACGCATTCGGGCCCCGCACATATTCGTCGTAGTTGTAGGGCGAGAAGATGCCCGCGTAGATGTCATCGTAGCCGTAATACCAGAACGGGTCGTAATAGCCGTAGTCGTACGGCCACAGCGCGTAATAGAAGAAATCGCCGTAGGCATAAGGCCAGAACAACGGACCGATCCAGCCCAGATGATGGTGCGGATGCCAGCCTACGCCGACAAACGGACGAAACGCGGGGTCGCCCGCAAAATTCCGATGAGTGCGGAAATTCCGCGGATCGGTAGTGCCAGTAACGCTGCTCGCAGGGGTATGCAGTGCGGCATTGGTGTGCACGTTGGGGGTTACGTGCTGAGCGGCGTTGACTCCGCTAGGGGCGTGTACGATCGATGGCGCCGCGTGGACCGTTCCCACATGCGAGTTGACTCGGCCGCGAAATGCCGCTCTGCCGGCAAAATGCGGCACGCCAGCGGGTCGGCTAACGGTACGTGGTGCGAAATGAGGGACGCCAGCGGGCCGAGCGGTAAAATGCGCAACGCCGCCGGCGGGATGTCCTCCAACGGCCGGATGTCCGCCTGCCGGTTTTGGTGGCGCAGCCATTGCGGCACCGGCCGCCAAGCTAAGCAACAAAGCCGCGGTGCTAACCGCCGTCGTAATCTTCAACGTGCTCTTCAACGCGCGCATAATTCTATTCCTCTCGTAAAGCCTCTCCTCAAATCTAGGTCTGCAATCCCGTCCGCCACTATGGCCAACGCCATTTTGTCTCACCAGTTCCCGCAAACGTGAGCGGCACACGCGAACGTGTGATGCTGCGCCGCACACAGTTATGACCGCTCGTTCATATTCAACGCTCGTCCGATCTACCGCGCCTTGGTATGTGTCGAACGCGCTGATTGAGGACACGAATGAGACTGCGACTCGCCCACTACCGAAACCGCTTTTCCATGTTTCGGATCTACTACGCGTTGCGCGCGGGATTGATAAAGGAGCACGGCATTGAACTGGAGGTCATTGAGGTACCGGACCCGCCCAGCCGAGAACAGGAAGAGCTTCTCATCCGCGGCGAGGTCGATCTCGCCAACTTGTATCTGCCGAATTTCTTGGAGCGCCGCTTAGGCGGAGCGCCGATTGTCGGTCTCTGCACCGAATGGAAGTCGACCGGCAAGGGCAACGGCCTGTTCGTGCGGCGCGGCGAGGTGGGTCATCCTCGTGAGCTCGCGGGCCGCAAGATCGCAACGCACCAAGGGCGCCACGCCATTCACCAATATCTGCTCAAGAACGCCTACGGGGTGGACGTGTCCGGATTGCAATGGAGCGCCAGCCCGCAGGAGACCCTGCTCGGTGTGCTTCGGCGCGTCCATGCCGACGCGGTCGTCCTGCTCGACCAGTTCTTCTTTCATGGCGAGCAGGCTAGCGACGCCGCGTGTCTCTACACCGACGGCGATGCTTGGAAGGTCCTCACTGGCTTTGACGAGATGATCAAGCATATGGTCGCGGCAAACGAAGCGTTGCTGCAAAAGAATCCGGGCCTGCGCGCACCGCTGCTCGATGCGTTTCGCAGCTCCTTTGCTTACAGCGAGCGGAACATGGAAGAGGTCGCTGACGTGTTCATCAAATCCTATGGCGGTGACCGCGAGACCTTGCTGGTGTCGGCGCGCTATCCGCGCATGGAATTTACGTTCACGGAGAACGAGCGGCGGTTGGCGCAGCGGCAGATGGACATGTTTGTTGAAGTCGGACGGCTCCCGCGCAGCGTACCGGTCGAAAGCTTCTTTGCGACGTGAGCACTCACCCGGCGCCGCTCAGCCGCCCTTGCCCGCGCTCATCAAATTGCGAACGTAGTCGAGGGTGGCGGGCGAAGCGGCCGAAAGCCTGTCGATGGCGCGATACATGTCGGCCGCGCTCACTGGACTGACCGCAATCTTCACTGCCGCCGCGTCAGCTAGATAATCCGGGTCGTGCGCGGTTGCCGCAAAGGCAGTCTGCAGCGCCACGGCTCGCTCCTGCGGAAGGCCGGGCGGCGCAACGAAGGGCCACGCCATGCTTAGCAGCGGTTCCTCGGTAAACTCGATCAAGTCGCGCGCCGCTTTGTCGGGTGCCAGTTCGCGCGCAGTCGGCACATCGGGAAATTCCGGATCGCGCTTGGCCCGACCATACATGACAAGAATGCGATAATCGCCGTCGGGCGTGAGCCATTGCGGATGGGTTGCGCGGACCGACGAAAGCTCGCACATGCGTCCGCTCAACTCAGCATTCTCCATGGCCAGGAAGATCGCGGCCGAGTCGCGATAACCGAGAATCTGCTTCATGTGCAGGCCGAGCGCATCGCGCAGAATTTTCGGCACGTCGGCGCTGCTGGCGCCTTCCGCCGTTCCACCGAGCACAAGAACCGGTCCGTCTGGACGGCGCGCGTCCTCGATGGATTTGACCGGCGCGTCCTTGCGCACGATCAGTACATAAGCATCATCGGAAAAGTCCGATGCCGAGCCGATCCACGTAAACTTACGCGGGTCGAAGCGTACGTTCGGATTGTGGCCGAGCAGGCCGAGCAACGGCATGTTGCGGGCGATAAGGCCAAATTGCGTACCGTCGCGCGGCGCGACGTTGTAAATATAATTCGCCGCAACCAAAGAGCCGGCGCCCGGCATGTTTTGCACCACGATGGTCGGACTGCCAGGAATGTGGTTGCCCAGATGCCGCGCCAGCACGCGGGCGGTTAAGTCATACCCGCCGCCCGGGCCGTAGCCGACGAACAGGGTGAGGACTTTGCCGCGGTAAAACGCTTCTACCGCGTCTGATCCGGCGTAGGCCGCAGCCTGCACGAGCAGCGCCAAACACAAGCCGGCAAGGAAGGTTCGTAGCATTCGATTCCTTGAGCAGGACGCAAAGCGATCGCGTTCGACTGCATCGAAATTGGCTCACAGATGGCACGTCGAGACAAGGCCAAGAAGATTGCAGAACAGCCGTCGATTTTGCATGCTTTTGATGCAGCGATTACACAAAAAGAGCCGAGAGCCGTCCGCTATGTCGAAATCGAACCTCATTCATCTTGCCGCCGACCTGTCGCACTACCACACCGATTATTTATGGAAAATGCCGGGATCGTGGGAAGGATACCCGTACTACTCGAGCCCTGAATTCTACGAGGACATCGCCCGCACCGCCGCCCGCGGCGTCATGGACCTCTTGTTCTTCGGCGATTCAGGTGGCACGCCGGAAGATTACGGCGGCAATCATCACGCCGCCGTGCGCTACGGCACGAAGTGGCCGCGCCACGACATGATGCCGATGATCCCTTGCATGTCGCGGGTCGCGAGCGGCGTCGGCTTCGGCATCACCATGTCGACGACCTATCATCACCCGTTCCACATCGCGCGCGTCTTCAATGGGCTCGACCATGTCACCAAGGGCCGCATCGCCTGGAACGCCGTGACTTCGCGTTCGAAGAACGAGGCGGCGAACTACGGTTACAAGAAAATGATCGAGCACGACGTGCGCTATGAGCGCGCCCAGGAGCATCTGCAGGTCTGCTGCGCGCTCTGGGACAGCATCGAGCCCGACGCCATCGTGCTCGACCGTGAAAAAGGCATCTTCGGCGATCCCGCCAAAGTGCATTTGCTCAATTTCGAGGGTGAATATTACAATGTGCGCGGGCCGCTGCCCGCCCTGCCTTCGCCGCAGCGCCGGCCGGTGATCATCCAGGCCGGCCAGTCAGGGCCCGGCATGGACCTCGCCGCGCACTACGCCGACCTGCAATTTTCCACCCGGCGCACCACGACGAGCATGAAAGCGCATCGCACCGAGCTCGATGGACGGCTCGCCAAGTTCGGACGGCAGCCGCACGAGTGCGGCATTCTTTGGTCGGTGCGCATTCAAGTTGCCGATTCCGAGGAACAGGCGCGGGCCATGGAGGAACACTATCTCGATTCGATCCCACCGGAAGCCGGGCTCATCGAGCTGTCATCCATGTACGGGCTCGACTTCTCACAGTTCCGCCGCGACATGCGGCTTTCCGACGTCGCTGCCGAAGTAAAGGCGCAGAACGTACACTGGGGTAGCTTCGAGGAAATTCTGAAAACCACTGATCCGAGCCTGACCGTCGAACAATTCGGCCGCCGCTTCATGACCGAACGCATCCTGGTCGCCGGAGGGACGCCCAAGGAGATCGTGGACAAGCTCGAACAATGGCACTTCGAAACCGGCGCCAATGGCGGCTTTATGCTGGCGCGTGGCTTTTCGGCGCCGGGCAACTTGCAGGAGTTCGTCGATCACGTGGTGCCCGAGCTGCAGCGGCGCGGCCTCTCGAAGAAAAGATACGCTGGCGCGACGCTGCGGGAGAATCTGCTGCAGTGAGGCTCGGCCTGCGCTGGCGGAGCCTCACTACTTCTGCACGATGCCTGCCGCTTCGACGGCCTCCCGGTAGACCGGCAAATCCTGTTGAATCGCGGCGGCGAGTTCCTCCGGCGTACTGCCGACCGCCTGCAGACTGAGATTGGCCATCTTTTGTACCATCTCGGGATCGCGGCAGATCTCCTGCATGGCCTTCGACAGCTTGTCGACGATCGGCCGCGGCGTGCCCGCCGGCGCGAAGTAGCCGTTCCAGCCGGTCATGACGAAGCCGGGAACCGTTTCCGCCACGGTCGGGACATCGGGAAATTGCGGCAGGCGCTTGGCCGTCGAGACCGCCAATAGCCTCACTTCGCCGCCGTGCACCGATCCGACGATGTCGGACACATTGCCGAAGAACATCTGAATCTCTCCGCTGACCA
>JASHVC010000599.1 GCA_030039655.1 Xanthobacteraceae bacterium
GAACTTTGCCGCGATGGTAAATGGCCGCAGGCCATGGCGCTGCAACGCGAGCTGTGGCGGATCAACGAAGTGTTCGCGCGCTTTAGTCTCGCCGCCTGCATCAAAGCGGCGTTGACGTTGCAGGGCTACGACGTTGGCGATCCGATTGCGCCGCAGCGCCCACTTGGTGCGGAAGAGCGCCGCATCGTCGCCGCCGCGCTTGCGGCGGTCGCGCCGGCAGCGGCGACGATTTCTGCATAGAACCTTAGGACATCCCCAAGCAATCGTTAATTTCGTCCAACCCATTCTTAACGCTTCGTTGCTAAAGCTCGCGGCTCATTCCCGCCGACGGCGGTGCAGAGGTCGCTGTGGCATCGATCTTTTCCGGCCACCACGGGAGTCGCTGAGGCGGGCGTATGACGGCGATAACGTCGATCGCGCCTGCGCCGCATTTCGTGCTCGCGGGCACCGCTGCGGCGATCACCAGCGCGCGGCGCGCGGCGGTGGCCGATCGCTTTGCCATCGACTCGTTTGCGGTCGAGTGGCTCGAGCTTTCGCAACTTCAATCCATCGTGGGTGATTGGCGCGAGCTTGCCGCGCGGGCGCTCGAACCAAACGTGTTCTACGAGCCTGCTTTCGCGCTCGCGGCGGCGCCGCTGTTTGGACGCGACGCCGGCGCGATGTTAGTCTGGTCAGGGACCGCCCCGCGCAAGCTGCTCGGCCTGTTTCCAGCGCGCCGCGAAACGCGCCGTTATGGAATTCGGCTGCCCCTGCTCGTCGGATGGACGCATCCGTTTGCTCCGTTCGGCGCGCCGCTGGTCGAGCGGGAAGCGGCTGAGCCGGTGATCGCCGCCTGGCTTGCTCATGTCGCCGGCAACAATGAGCTGCCCGGTTTGCTGCTGTTGCCGTATCTACCTGAGGACGGACCGTTCGCCGCGGCCCTGACCACAATTCTGCGCCGCGCGCAGATGCCGGCTGCAGATTTCAATCGCCACGCTCGCGCGATGCTGGCACCGCGTGGCAATCGATCGGAGTACGTCGAACATGCGCTCGGTCCGCGCCAGTTCAGGGAGTTGCGCCGTACTGCGCGCCGCTTGAGCGATTTGGGCGCGCTGTTATTCACCACCGCCACCGAACCTAATGCGGTTGCGGCGGCGACGGACGATTTCCTCGCGATCGAGGCGAGCGCCATCACGGCCAACGGTGGTGAGGTCCGTGGCTTCATCAAAGCCGCCGTCATTGCGCTCGCGGCCGAGGGAAAGGCTGCGATCAATCGCGTCCTTCTCGACGGACACCCCATCGCGGCGGCGATCACGCTGCGCAGCGGCGATACCGCGTGGCTGTGGAAGGCCGCCTACGACAAGGCGGTGGCGCGCTACTCGCCGGGCTTGATGCTGGCGGCGTCGTTGACCGAGGAGCTGGTCGAGAACGCCTCTCTGGAACGAACCGACTCGTGCGCCCGGGCGGATCAGCGCGTCATGAACCGCACCTGGAGCGAACGTCTGCCGCTTTGCGATCGGCTAATCGCCGCCCGGCCCGATGCGCCGTTCGCGCGCGCGCAGCGGCTGGAGACGGTGCGCAGCGCGGCGGTCACCACGGCCGAGCGCGTCCGCCGCCTGTTCGGACGCTAGAGCAAATTCCGCTCATTCCCGCGCAAGCGGGAATCCAGAGCCGCTTGCGCCGACTGCGAAGCGCTGGGTCCCCGTTTTCGCGGGGACAAGCGGTCATAGTTCGACTTGACCGGGATTGCGCCGGCTGAGCATCGTTGACTTTCGCCGTCGTTTCCCGCGTAGCATTGGGGCGAAGGGAAACGCATGGGCAATCCGATCGACATCCGCATGGGCGGTTATGGACCGCCGACCACATCGTTCTCGCGCTCGCTCAAGTTGATTGGCGACGCGCTCGAGCAGCAATTCGGCGACCGTGTCAGCGTGAAGTACGTCTGGAACATCATGGATTTCGGCTATCGCGCCGAAGAAATTCTGTGGCTGGTTGAGAGCGGCGTGCTCACGCTCGGCTATCAGTCGTCGAGTTATCTGACCGATCGCGTGCCAGAGCTGGGCTTTGTCGATCTGCCGTTTTTGTTCGAGCGCAGGGATGCCGCGCGCGCCGCGATCGGCGGCGCGCTCGGGCAATTTCTCGCCGAAAAAATCGAACAGCGGGTCAACTATCGCATCCTCGGCTGGTTCGAGAATGGCTTTCGCCATATCTCGAACCGGCTCCATACCGTGCGCACGCCGCCCGATCTCAAGGGTATGCGTATGCGCGTGCTGCCGAGCGAGGTACAGGCCAGGACATTCGAGCTGCTTGGCGCCGTGCCATTGCGCTGGGATTTGACCGAGGCCATCGCGGCCATCAAGGCTGGCACCATCGACGCGCAGGAGAACCCGTTCGCCAACACCGTGACGTACGGCGTGCACAAATTCCATCGCTTCCATACGGTGACGAACCACTTCTATATTTCGCGGCCGATTTTCCTGCACCGCCCCGCGTTCGATGCTTGGCCGGCGGATCTGCAGCGCGCCATGGGCGAGGCCGTCAAGCGCGCCGTCGCCTTCCAGCGCGAACTGGCGATCGAGGAGGACCGTGAGGCGCGCGCCGCCATCGAAAAGGAAGGATGCGAGATCACGGAGCTGACAGCCGGTGAGCATGGACAATTCCGCGCCGCCGTCGCGCCGTTGTTGAACGAGGCGCGCGGCACTTACGGGCGTGAGATGTTCGACCTGGTCGGTGCGTAGTCACGAGGCGCCAAGCAGTTCGGGCCGGTACTCGAAGTGCATGGTATCGAAGTGATACCACTTGCCGCCCCAAATAAAGCCGTGCTTTTCGAAGATGGCGACGATCTCTCCGGGCATGCGGTTGCGATAGACGATGGGGCCGTCGTGCGGCCGCCAGTACCAATAATCCGAGAAGGCGAGATTAAGATCGATGGCGATGCCGTAGCTGTGCGGGCTCGGCTCGCCCGTATCCGCGACGGTACGGCAGTTGTAGGTGCCGGCGATCGGGTACGCGGCGCGTTTGATTTTGTCGGGCAGCGCGTCGATCTCCGTTGAGATCGCGCGCAAATGCTGATCGACGCCGTTCACCGACGTTATGCGGATGGATTTGCCCCAGCTTTTTAGCAGCCAAGGCAGAGACACAAGATGCGGCGCGACCTCGCCCCTTTGGCAGTCGCCGTACATCTTGCTGAAAAACGCGGTGTTGC
>JASHVC010000600.1 GCA_030039655.1 Xanthobacteraceae bacterium
CAGCGAGCACCTCGCGTGCCGGTCATAGTGTCGGCAGGCTGATACCCGAGCCGCCCGAGAGCAGCAGTGACGAGCCGCCGCCCGCGGGCACCGCACTCGCTCCGCCAACCGCTGTCGCCTGGCTGGCGTCCTTTACGTGAGCGAGATTCACAGCGGAGTGGTAACAGAATGGCCGATGAAAGTCAATGGAAAAGAGACAATATCGGCAATCCATGTCGCCGGCGAGGCAGCACGGACCACCAGGTCAAGCCCGATGGTGACGCTTACCGCCAGCCCATCGCCGGCGCGACGTATTTGAGGATCGCCTCGATGACGTGGGCGTTGTAATCGACGCCGAGTTGGTTGGGCACAGTGAGCAACAGCGTGTCGGCTTCGGCGATGGCGGTGTCGGTCTTCAACTGCTGGACCAGAGCGTCGGGCTCGGCGGCGTAGCTGCGGCCGAACACAGTGCGCCGGCCGTCGCCGAGCAAACCGATCTGATCCGCGCTCTCGCCGTCGCGTCCGAAGTACATGCGGTCGCGATCATTCACCAGCGCGAAGATGCTGCGGCTGACGGAAACGCGCGGCTCGCGTGTGTGACCGGCCGCCTTCCAGGCCTCACGGAATTTGCGGATCTGGGCGGCTTGTTGGACGTGCAACGGTTCGCCGGTCTCGTCGTACACCAGGGTCGAGCTCTGCAGGTTCATCCCCATCTTGCCCGCCCATTCAGCCGTGGAGCTTGAACCGGCGCCCCACCAGATGCGCTCGCGCAGGCCCTCGGAAAACGGCTCGAGGCGCAACAGGCCAGGCGGGTTCGGGAACATCGGCGAGGGATTGGGCTTGGCAAAACCCTGGCCGCGCAGCACCTCGAGAAAAACTTCGGTGTGATGGCGCGCCATGCCAGCGTCGCTCTCGCCTTCCGGCGGTGCGTAACCGAAGTAGCGCCAGCCATCGATCACCTGTTCGGGCGAACCACGGCTGATGCCGAGCTGCAGGCGTCCGCTACTGATGATGTCGGCGGCGCCTGCATCCTCCGCCATGTAGAGCGGGTTCTCGTAGCGCATGTCGATGACCGCGGTGCCGATCTCGATGCGCTTGGTGCGCGCGCCGACGGCGGCGAGGAGCGGGAACGGGGAGCCGAGCTGGCGAGCATAGTGATGGACGCGAAAGAACGCGCCGTCCGCGCCGAGTTGCTCGGCGGCGACTGCGAGGTCGATGGATTGCAGCAGCGCATCGGAGGCCGTTCGCGTCTGCGAGTGAGGCGACGGAGTCCAATGGCCGAAGGAGAGGAAGCCGATCTTTTTCATGCGACCTTATGTAGGGGCGCGGTGCAGGATTGCTACGAACACCGATGTTACCGTCACCCTGAGGTGCCCGCGCCACAAGCGCGTTCACGCGCGTCTTTGACGCGCTATGGCGGGCCTCGAAGGATACGGCCGAAGCGTGAGGTCTTTAGCGATTGCGGTCAGAGCAGCGGGGGCGGCCGGAATCTGAGGATCGCAACGATCGCCATGAGAACAAAGAACGCTAGAACCAGTAGCTGTGCGACGACGAATACCGGCTCGTTGGTCTGGGTCGGCGCCAGCGCATTGAGCAACGCCACTTTGATGAAGCTTTGGATAACCAGGACGAAGACGTTGAAATAGAGCGAGACGATCGCGGTGACCACATAGATCCAGCGCCACGCGCCCGTCAGGCTCTTGCCGTAATAGGCAAACAGGGCGATCGCCAGCAGCACGCAGGAGACGATACCGACGCCCAGCGCTGGCGTGAAACCGTGGATGGGAAACAAAAATCCCGTCACGCTGGTCAGCACCGTCGTCAGCAGAAAAAGCGCGGTGGTGCCGGGCAGCCGGTTCGAAGCAAACATTCCGCCCACGACGATCAGCCCGCTGCCAATGGCGATCAGCGTGATGACGACGTGAAAGAGCGTAAAGGCTCCGATCGACAGCCCTAGGACCATGACGCATCCTCCCTATGTCGAGGAGAACATTACGCCCCTGGGACTGCAGTGGCTACTCTTCGAACTTCAGCGGTAGTGTTTCACCTCATCCTGAGGTGCGAGCGAAGCGAGCCTCGAAGGATAAGGCCGAGGCGATCCCGCTGGCACCCTTCGAGGCTCGGCGCTAACGCGCCGAGCACCTCAGGGTGAGGTGGCGTGCTACGATGTCGCTATGGCGCTACCCACCAGCCTGCCGCCGCTGCGTACGTTGTTCTTCGACGACCTCAAGGTCGGCATGAAAGAACGGCTGAAGAAGACCATCGCCTCGTCCGACGTGGTCGGGTTCGCGCAGCTTACCGGCGACCGCAATCCGGTGCATCTGTCCGAGCACTTTGCCGCCCGGACGCAGTTTGGCCGGCGCATCGCGCATGGCCTCTACACTGCGAGCCTTATCTCGGCGGTGCTCGGCACGCGGCTGCCGGGGCCGGGCGCGATCTACATTTCGCAGACGCTGAATTTTCGCGCGCCGGTGAAGATCGGCGACACCGTGACGGTCATCGTTACCGTGGCTGAGCTGATGCCGGAGAAATCGCGCGCACGGCTGACCTGCGTGTGTAAGGTCGGCCGCGAGGTGGTGCTCGACGGTGAGGCGCTGGTGAAAGTGCCGCGCGAGGAAAAGGGCAAGCAGCCGGTGATGCGGTTGTAGTGTCGGCCCTATTCGGGTTCGCGCGAGATGCCGGGATCTAGTTTCTGGTGCAGCCGTTCGGCTTCCGTGAGCGTGTCGGCAACCTCCGTGAACAGGTTCTCGGCCTTCTTCTCGACCCTTTCGAACAACGACGGCTTAGCTGGGTCGGTCGCCGTCTTTGGCTCAGAAACCGGCTTGTCCGCTTTCGCAGTCGTCCGCTCGTCCGTCTCTTTCGCCATGGCGGTCCCCTGTGTTTCCTGCAGGATTACTGCGAGACAAGAGGCACCAGCATAGGCGGTGCTCCGCCGCCGCGCCAGCGTCCCGCTCACGGCTCGCGCGCGCGCTTGCGAATCTCGGCA
>JASHVC010000601.1 GCA_030039655.1 Xanthobacteraceae bacterium
CACGGCGGGCGCGGCGCGCGGCCGCCTCGAGCTGCAGGTCTGCCGCGATTGCGGCACGGTGCAGTATCCGCCGCGGGAAGCCTGCCGCGTGTGCCTGTCGCAGCGGCTCGATTGGCGCGCGCAGGCCGGCAGCGGCGAGCTCGTTTCCGAAACGCTGCTCCATCACAGCAACGAGCTGTTCTATCGCGAACGCATGCCGTGGCGGCTCGGCCTGGTCAAACTCGATTGCGGACCGGTCATCGTGGCCCATCTGCACGGCGATTGCGCGCCCGCGCCGGCGCGCGTGCGCGTTTCCGCCAATCTCGACCATGCCGGACAAGCCGCTTTGATCGCGATCCCGGAGAAGGACACCCCCAACATGGCTGACGATCGCCAGCTCCGCGAAATGACCTGCGATCCGAAATTCCGCAAAGTTCTGATCACCGACGCCAAGACTCCGCTCGGTCAGGCGCTGGTGGAGGCCATCGTTGCGGCGGGCGCCGATCTGGTGTGGGCTGGACAGGCTGAACCCTGGAAGAAGCCGCCAGGCTTCGAGCGTCTCGCATCGCTGCCGGAAGTCTCGCTGGTGCCGCTCGATCTCACCAACTCACGCGCCGTGAAGGACCTTGCCGGCGAGATCGGCAGCCGGGTCGATATCCTCATCAATACCGCCGACCATCATCGCAACTTCGGCATTGCAGCGCGCGACGGCGTCGAGATCGCGCGCGCCGAGATGGACATCAACTATTTCGGCCTGCTGCGGCTCGCGCAGGAATTCGGCCCGGCCCTGCGTGCACGCGGCGCCGACGGCCAATCGAGCGCTGTGGCGTGGGTCAATCTCCTTTCCGTCTTTGCGCTGTCGAATTTTCCGCCGCATGGCACCTACTCGGCCTCGAAGGCGGCCGCGCTGTCGCTGGCGCAATGCCTGCGCGCCGAACTCGCGCCCGCAGGCGTGCGCGTGATCAATGTTTTCCCCGGCCCGATCGACGACGAATGGAACCAAAGCCTGCCGCCACCGAAGATTACGCCGAAGCGGCTCGCCGCCGACATTATCGAGGCGCTGCGTGGCGGCGCCGAGGACGTTTTCCCCGGCGACATCGCCCAGGATTGGCTGGCGCGCTGGCGCGACAATCCGAAGGCACTGGAGCGCGAGCTTGCGGCACAACAGACATAACCTTCGAGCATTGCGATGAGCGAGCCTGTTCTGTCCCAATTGGTCGCCGATCTTGCCGGCGGGCGCATTCGTATCGTCGATCTGACCCAGACGCTGTCGCCCGATTTCCCGCAAATCGTGCTGCCTCCCGAGATGGGCCAAGCCTGGCCGTTCCGCATCGAAGAAGCGTCCCGCTACGACGCACGCGGGCCGGGCTGGTACTGGAACAATTTTTCCTGCAGCGAGCACACCGGCACTCATTTCGACGCCCCGATCCATTGGATTTCCGGCCGGCACCTGCCGGATAACTCAACCGATACGATTCCGGTCACAAGTTTCGTTGCGCCGGCCTGCGTGATCGATTGCTCGAAGGAATCCGCCGCCGATGCCGACTTCTTGCTCACCGTCGATTTCCTGCGCAAATGGGAGCGCAAGCACGGCTTCATTCCGCCGGGATCGTGGATTCTCATGCGCACCGATTGGTCGAAGCGCACCGGTCCGGTCGCCTATCAGAACCTCGACGAAACCGGCCAGCACACGCCCGGACCTGACACCGCAGCGGTGCAATTTCTTGTCGATGAGCGCCAGGTTTTGGGCTTCGGCTCGGAGGCGATCGGCACTGATGCGGGCCAGGCGTTTCATCTCAAACCGCCCTACCCTTGCCATTACTACATGCACGGCTCTGGCCGTTTCGGCCTGCAGTGCCTGACCAATCTCGACCTTCTGCCTCCCGTCGGTACCGTGATCATCGCAGCACCGCTGAAGATCAAAGAAGGCAGCGGCAGTCCGTTGCGCGTGCTGGCGCTGGTGCCGCAATCGACGGCGGCAACGCCGCGCAAGGTCAAGCCGGCAGTCGCAAGCAAGAAGACGCCGGGCAAGAAAAAGCGCAGATGAAGGCCAACGATATCATCTCCGCGTTGCCGCCGCCCGAGCGCACGTTGCCGACAATGTTGCAACGGCAATCGAGCCGCTATGGCGGCGCACCACTCTTCGTGGCCGGCGACGCGCGTTGGAGTTTTGCCGACACGGTTGACGTAGCGGCCCGCTTTGCCGGAACGCTTGCCGCCGTCGGCATCAAGCCGGGCGACCGCGCCGCGCTGATGAGCGGCAATCGCTCCGAATTCATGGAGAGCTTTCTCGGCTGCGCCTGGCTGGGCGCCATCGCGGTGCCGCTCAACGTCGCCGCGCGCGGCCCGCAGCTCAAGCATTATCTGCAAAACTCTGGCGCCCGCCTCCTCATCATCGAGGCCGAGCTTGTAGAGGCGCTCACCTACATCGAGTGGGATGGCCTCGCGCTTGAGCGCATCTGGCTGATCGGCGACGCAAAGCCGGCACCTTTCGATCGCGTTCCTATGACTAGGATCCCGCCTCGCGCCGCAGCGCTCGCTCCGTCAGTCAGCGACCCCGCTCAAACCTTAGCGATCCTTTACACGTCAGGCACGACTGGCCCATCGAAAGGCGTATGCTGCCCGCACGCGCAATATTTCTGGTGGGGGCTGCACGGCATCGCCAATCTGGAAATTCGCGAGCGCGACGTGCTCTGCACCACGCTGCCGCTCTTTCACACCAACGCGCTTGGCGCGTTTCACCACGCGCTGCTGTCCGGTTCGACGCTCGTGGCCCAGCCGCGCTTTTCCGCTTCCCGATTCTGGCAGGCTCTCATTGATTGCGAGGCGACTGTCACCTATCTGCTCGGAGCTATGGTGCCGATTTTGTTGTCGCGGCCGCCCTCACCGCAAGAACGAAGCCACAGCGTCCGTTGTGCGCTCGCGCCCGGCGTGCCGGCCAATCTGCACGCGGTGTTTGAACGACGTTCCGGCATCAAGCTGATCGACGGTTACGGCTCGACCGAGACCAATTTCGTCATCGGCTGCACCGCCGCCGAGCGGCGGCCCGGCCGCATGGGCACCGTGCGCGATGGCTTCCTCGCTCGCGTCATCGACGCGAGCGGTCACGAAGCCGCACCGGGCGTGCCGGGCGAACTTGCCGTGCACACGGACGAAGAGCTTGCCTTCGCCACCGGCTACTTCGCCATGCCTGAGAAGACCGCTGAGGCATTCCACGACGGCTGGTTTCATACCGGCGACCGCGTCGTGCGCGAGGCCGACGGCTATTATCGTTTCGTCGACCGCATGAAGGACGCCATCCGCCGCCGTGGCGAGAACATTTCGTCCTTCGAGGTCGAGCAGGTGCTGCTCAGCCATCCGGACGTCGGCGTTGCCGCGGTGTTTCCGGTGCCATCCGAACTGGCGGAGGACGAGGTTATGGCCGCTATCGTGCGCCGGCCGGGCAGCACGCTCACGGAAAGCGAGCTATGCGAATTCTGCCGGCCGCGGCTTGCCCGCTTCGCGGTCCCCCGCTTCATCGAGTTCGTGGACACGTTGCCGACCACCGAGAACGGCAAGGTGCAAAAATACAAACTGCGCGAGCGCGGCGTCACGCCCGGCGCCTGGGATCGCGACGCCGCAGCCGTGGACGCCAAGCAAGGCCACGCATGACGGCCTGAAAATTGCAGCTATAATCGCGAGCAGCTTTTCCGCCGGGGCACGAGGAGCAGATCATGGCATTGAACCTGCAGCGACGGGCGTTCCTGAAAATGGCCATGAGCACCGCCGCGGGCATGTCTGCGTCGGCGCCGTACCTTCCCGCACTGGCGGCCAACGACACCGCGACCGTCGGCTGGCCAAACGACGTTCCCACCTGGGACCCTAATCAGCGCTTCACCCCGGACGCGCAACCGATCTTCAAGGCGGTCTACGATCAGCCACTCGACCAGGACCCGCAGCTGAAACTCATCCCGCACTTGATCAAGGCTTGGGAACTCGCGCCTGACGCACTCACCATGGCTATCGAATTGCGCGATGACATCACTTTCCACAACGGCGACAAGCTGACCACCGAGGATTTCCGCTACACATTCCTCGAACGCAACAAGTCGGGCCTCAAGCTCGATATCGCGAATTCGATGCGCAAGGTGGATGACATCGTCATCGAGTCGCCCACCAAGGCGACCATGAAGTTCAACAGCCCAGCGCCCACTATGCCGCAGTGGATGGCGTTTCTCGGCAGCTATGTGGTGCCGAAGAAATACATCGAGAGCCAGGGCCTCGATAACTTCCTGAAAAATCCGGTCGGCAGCGGGCCCTACAAGCTCGCCGAATACGAACTGAACTCGCGCATCGTGCTTGAGCGCAATGACAATTATTGGGGGCCGAAGGCCAAGGTGGCGCGCGTCACCATTCAGGTCATCAAGGATCCGTCGGCGCGCGTGGCGGCGATTCAGTCAAGCCAAGCCGATCTTACCATCAACGTGCCGGTACGCGAGGTCGAGCGTTTCCAAAGCGAAGGCGCGCTGCCCGCCGAGCTTAATCCGATCACGCGTGTGATCTTGCTCAACGTGCGCGCCGATCTGGGATTTTCCGACAAGAATGTACGCCTTGCCGCGCATCATGCCATAGACAAGGCCGCGCTCTCGAAGGCGTTCTACGGCGGCGCCGCGGTGCCACTCTCCGTGTTTGCGACGCCGGGGACGCCCGGTTATCTGTCCGAGTTCACGTTCCCCCACGATCCTGAGCTGGCAAAACAGCTCTTGGAAAAATCAGGCTTCGGGCCCGACAAACCGGCAAAGATCGGCTTCGCCTCAACCAACGGTCAGTTCCCCAGCGACTACGACATTGCACGCGCCATCGTGCAGATGTGGAAGAAGGTCGGCATCGACGCCGACCTACAGGTCATCGAATACGCCAAATATTTCGAACTCAATCGCGGCGCCAAGCTGCCCGAAGCAACGCTCTACAGTTGGGACAACGCAACCGGCGATCCGGAGATTTTCGCCGGCTACATGCTCAATCCAAAAATGCCTTTCTCACCTTGGAAGGACGAGGATATCGGCAACAAGGCGCTCGCTCTCTTCAATGTCGCCGACTATGACAAGAGAATTGCAGGCTACAAGGAGTTGGAGCGTTATGCCGTCGAGAATGGCGCGAGCATGCCATTGTTGCAAAGTGTCATCACACTGGTGCGCAAGAAGAACCTCGCGTACACCAAATACGGCAATGGCTGGGTGCTGCCGCAGACGCTGCAGTGGAGCTAGGGCTTGTCATGCTCCGCGTAAGCGGAGCATCCAGTAATCTGAGACGGTGCAGGAAGAACTTAAACCATCGCGCTTACTGGATCGCCCGCTTTCGCGGGTGATGATACCCGGATGCTCGTAACGGTCGCGAAGCTGATCGCGCGCCGCCTGCTTGCGGCCATTCCGATCTTGTTGGTTGTCTCGGCGCTGTTGTTCTGCGTGCTGCGGCTTTTGCCGGTTGATCCGGCGGCCATGTCGCTGCCGCCCAACGCGACGATCGAGGAAATCGAAGCCCAGCGCCGCCAAATGGGGCTTGATCGGCCACTCCCCGAACAATACGTGATCTGGCTCAAAGGCGCACTGCGCGGCGATTTCGGCCGCTCGATCGCGCTGCGACGCGAGGCCGGATCGCTGGTGGCGGGCACGCTGCCGGTGACGATTCAGCTTGCGGTCGCCGCCATGGTGCTTGCCGCGATTTTCGGCATTGGCGGTGGATTACTCATGTTCCACCTGCGCGGAACGCTGCTCGAGATCGCCGCCGACTTCGTCTCGATCCTGCTGCTGTCGATTCCGGAATTCCTCTGGGGGTTGATCCTCCTCTTCATCTTCGGCGTGACGCTGCGTTTGTTGCCCTTCACCGGCCAAGTCGCGCCGAACCTGCCGATCCCTCACATCACTGGCTTTCTGCTGCTCGATTCTCTCCTGATCGGACGCCTTGACGTGTTTGCGAGCGCGGTCACGCATTTGATTCTTCCGGCGCTGGCGCTCGGCCTCGCGTTTTCACCGGCGATCATGCGCGTGCTGCGTTCGAGTTTGTTCGATGTCTATCACGAGGATTACATCCAGCAGGCGCGGCTGCGCGGCCTTTCCGAACGGCAAATCCT
>JASHVC010000602.1 GCA_030039655.1 Xanthobacteraceae bacterium
AAAATAAGACGACCCGTCGTGATGAATAAAATGTCGCCGCACCCATTCGAAGTCGGCGTCCTCTCCGGCGCGCGCAATCGCTGTCTGGATCGCGCGCGTAAGATGTTCCACCACCGCGGCGCTCGGCATGTTCAGCAGTGCATCGTTGGCGGCGAGGGCATCGCGACGGATGGGCGCGGTCGCCGGCGGGTTGAGCAGCGCCATCGCCAGAATGCCGAGGTCGACGCCGATCGTCGCCAACAGGGCGATGACGTCGCGGCCGGTGATCGGCTCGCCGCTGGCGGTGCGGTGAAAATCTTCCTTGCCACCGGAGGCGACATAGCGCGCGACACTCTCGGTGTAAGCGCCCACGTTGGTCCACAGCGTCTTGACCGCGTTGGCGACGCCGGCCGGGCCCTCGCTGAAATTGGCCGGGTGCAATTGCGGCTCTGCCTTCTGCGCCGCCTGCTCCGCCGCTAGGCGGAGCCGCTGCGCGAGTGTCGGATCGTAGCAAGAAAAGCCGGGCTGGTTCGGTTGGATCGAGACCGCAGCGGCCAGTGCCTTCATGTCACCGGCTGTTGCTACGCCGAGTTCGTTGCTGCGTGCCGCGATGCTGATCGCGCTGGCGCGGATGTCGGCGGCCTTGGCCTCGAACCGCGCCTGCCGCTCCTCGAACGTCCCGGTATCGGAGAGGTCGATACTTTTGCTCAGTTGATCGATATCGGTCTGCACCGGACCGAGCCATGATTTGGTAATGCCGTCGCGCAGCGAGGCGACGGAGTCGCGAACGCCGAGCCGCGCGTTGTAGAGCGGACCGCGGCCCGCACCGGAGGGAACGCCGCAGGTGCCGCCGCTCGCGTTTTCGCGCGCCATTTGGCTATCGGACCAGCTCACCACATTGTCGAGCTGGGCCTGCACGGCCTGCAGCCGCGCCGCGATGGCTGAGCCGGCATCGCGTGCGTCCTCCTGCAACCTTGACAGGCTGATGCGGGTTGCTTCATTGCCGGCGATCAGGCTCCACCAGAACCCGTAACCGAAGCCGATCGACCACAGCGCCAGGAACAGATAAAGCGGAAACGTGATCAAGCGTTCTCTGAGCCGGCGCTGGGCTCCGAACGTCTCGCGTAGGCAGAGCCACATCAGGAACGTGAGCGCGACCACGATGCCGATGACGAAGGCGTCGCTGTTGATTGCGACGCCGGGCAGGTGATGCTCCGAAGTGGACGAAATGCCGATAATGAAATCGTGCAGCCCGCTCCAAGTGGCGTAGCAGGAGATCGACAACAGCATCACGGTCGCAATGCCGATGAGCGTGTTGCGTCCGATCAGATAATCGAAGATGCCGGCCAGACGGCCTCGAATGTGGGCCAAGTGGCCGCGCATTCGCGCAAAAATAGATGGCCCCGGTAGGCCGGCCATGGTTCGATGCCCTTGATGCCGCTGCTTTATTGCGAGTTAAGAAGTTCCGACAGGACTTTCCAGACCGTGTCCAGACCGAGCGTCGGGTAGGAGAGCGGTTTTCCACCGCTTTCGGCCCACGCCTGGGTTCGGCCAGACCCGGCCTGCCGTCACCGAGCGGATCGGTTCGGCAACGAACGCCTTGAAATGCCTGGAAAAATCGCCGCCCTCGTGCCGAGCGGCAGCGTTTCTAGCTAGGCACGTGGGGCATATTTGGAGTGGTCCGCGATGATGGTCTCGGCCGCGATGCGCGACGAGTCAGAAATCGAATTCTGGTTCGAGTTCGGCAGCAACTACAGCTACCTGAGCGTCATGCGCATCGAAGCTGCGGCGCGGCAATGCGGTGTGCGCATTGTTTGGAAGTCATTCCTGTTGGGCCCCATCCTCCGCCAGTTGGGTTTCGAAGCGTCGCCTTTCGTGCTGCAGAAGGAAAAGGGCGCGTATGTGTGGCGCGACATGGAGCGCCAGTGCCGCAAATACGGGCTGCGCTGGGTGCAGCCCACCACGTTCCCTCGGCCTGGAGTTCTGCCGGCGCGCATAGCGTTGCTGGGAGCCGAGCAGCCATGGATCGGCGCCTTTTGCCGTCAGGTGATGGAACTCAACTTCGTGCTGGACCAAGACATCAACCAACCCGAGCCCATGGCCCGCGTATTGACGGAGCTAGGCCTTCCGGCCGCCGACATTCTGAATCAGGCCCAGGCTGAGCCGAACAAGAAACTCTTGCGCGAGCAAACTGATGTGGCGCGCGCCAGGGGAATATTTGGTGCACCGACCTTCTTTGTCGGGACGGAAATGTTCTGGGGCAACGATCGCCTGGAAGATGCGTTCGCGTTTGCCGCGGATCGAAAGCTTGCGCCTTAGCCGGTGTGCTGACCGTCCGGCTTGGCCAGGATCAACGACCAAAAGACTTTATACTTTGATTGCGGCGCGTAAGCCGCGGCGATGCCCATGCGGGTTACGTCATGGTTGAGCATATTGGCCCGGTGAGCGGGCGATTCGCGCCAACCCGAAAAAGCTTCTGCCAGGTTGTCATAGCCCGCGCCGATATTCTCGACTGCAACACTGGCGTTGAAGCCGGACTGCTGGAGCCGTTGCTGAAACGGCTGCGAGACGCTGTGATCGAGCTTGTCGCGGGCCGCCATGGCGCGCGCCTGGTCGCTGGCGAGCTGCATCAGGGCCGGATCGATGACGACCGCCCCGAGACCGTTGTTGGTGCGGTATCCTGAGATCATCGATTGCGCCGCGTTGGCGTCGAGCTTCGCCTCCGAGCTCGCGAGGCTCTGGTAGAAAGTA
>JASHVC010000603.1 GCA_030039655.1 Xanthobacteraceae bacterium
AACGGCGGGCGCATCACCACCGACACGCTCGATCGTATCCACCACTTCATGGCGGCGAACCCCGCCCAGGGGAGGCCAACCATCATCGAACGTCCGCGCGAACCCCGCCCATCCATGCCACCGCTCACCATGCCGACGACGCCGGCGAACCCGGGCGATCCGCAGCGTAATTTCCGCTTCTTCGACAACCGGCAAAAATATCTGCTGTTCGTCAACACCTGCAGCGAGAAGTGGGAAGTGGCGCACCGCGTCTCCGAGGAGCTGGCGCATCTGCATCCGCATCCGCCGGCGGTGCGCGTATTCGACGCCGGCGTCGGCGACGGCTCGGTGCTGGTGCGGGTGATGCGCGCCATGCACGACCGCTTTCCGAACATGCCGTTCTACACGGTCGGCAAGGAAATCAGCCTCGAGGACGTGCGGCTGACCTTGCAGAAAATGTCGGACCGTTTCTTCGAGCATCCGGCGACGGTGCTGGTGCTCACCAACCTCGCTTACGCCGACGCGCCGTGGCTACACGTGAAATCGCTCAGCGCCGCCTCCAGCCTGGTGTGGCACGAGCTGGCGCTCACCGGCAATTCGGCCCATAAGTTCGAGGAGCAGATCATCGGGCTTGAGCCGTTTCTGGCGGAAAATTGGCGCGCGGGCGTGAGCGCGCGCACCGGCAATCCGATCTACGAGCGCCCTGTGGTGCTCGTGATCTATCGCGAGGATCACCGCTTCCTGCTCGATCCAATCATTCCCAAGCCCGGCGGCACCAGCGCCAATTACGATCTGGTCATCGCCTCGCAGCCCTATCGGGCGCGAGCGTCGCTGGAATTCAAGGCATCGCGGGTGATCGGGCCGCTGGCGCGCGCACTCGGCCCCGGCGGGCGGCTCATCGCCATCCACTCCCATGGCCACGATCCCGGCATGGAAATCATTCAGCGCGTCTGGCCCGGCGACAACCCATTCATCCACGACCGCCATCAGATCCTCAAAGCCGTCAAACACGACCTAGGCGCCGCCGGCCGCGATCTCAATTTCAATGCCTACGCGGACAATCGCTCGCTGTTCAAATACGTGATGCACACACTGCCCTCGGAGATTTCCGAGTCGATCGGCACCTCGACGCTGTTCGCCGCCTGGAACGCGGCGATCTATGTGGCGCAAGTGGAGGACGATCGTGTTGCGCAGGCCGCAGCCGACGGCAGCTATATCGACGCCACGCGCTCCGTGCTGCGCGAACGTGGCGGCTTGTGGTTCTACGATGAGTCTTACGTGATTTCGCGCCGACGGGCGTAGCGCTTGAAGGAAACAATCGGCGACGCTTGCTCTCATTACCCTCTCGCCCTGTCGGAGGGCCGTGCTTGTAGGGGCGGGTCTAAGACCCGCCCCTACGGATCGTCCGCTGGAGCTTGTCATCGGACCGCGCGACTTCGCGCGGGTCCGTTGGCGGACGATGACAATGATGGCACAATCGGGCGTGGCCTTGGAGGCCGCGATGCTGTTCGTCGTCCACGCCATCGACAAGAAGGACATATTGCCGACGCGCGCCAAGCATTATCGCGCGCATCGCATTCATCTCGACCGCGCTGAGGATCACGCCGTCGATGTGGTGACTGCGGGCACCCTGGTGGCCGATGACGGCGAGACGCCGGTTGGCAGCATTTTCGTGATCGATGCGGCCGACCGCACCGCCGTCGATGCGTTCGCACGCAGCGATCCGTATCATCTCAACGGCGTCTGGGATCGGGTGGAAATTCACCGCTACAACAAGAAGCGCGGTACGCCGATTGTCAGCAGACGTTGACCTCACCCTGAGGCGCTCGGCGCGACAACACCGAGCCTCGAAGGGTGAGGCCACAGCGCCTCGGCCTGCATCCTTCGAGGCTCGCGGAGTTTATCATCGGGCCGGCCACTTCGGGCCGGACCCGTTGGCTCGCACCTCAGGATGAGGTCTTAGCGGGCGGGCTTTCAGCGAACCCCAGAATGAGAAGAGGAAGGCCGGCCGGGCATGCGACGCGACACGCGGCTGACGCCCGGCCGGCCAGAGCCTGCGGACCCAGGAAATGCGGCGGACCTGAGGATTTCCGCGAGGCCAATGGTGTGCCGAGGGTGAGAAGGGCATCCGAGCGAGAGACTCGGTCCGCTCAGCACGATTGACCGGGTAGCATTCGTAAGCCCAAGCCCATGTGACAGCGCCACAACCATCCCCAAAATTCTTTTATGTCGGTTTGACGAAAGTCGGTCGGCGGCGACGACCGCGTGTACATCGCGTGCGTCTCATTTTGGCCGGGCGCGGAAGCCTGGTTACCTCACCGATGCCCGGTGGGCGCAAGCGCAGACGGATCATCTGAGCGTTGGCGACAATAGCGTCCAGCACGGCCATCTTCTGATCGTAAGTAAGCCGAGAGTCAGCTTCCATCCTTAGAAGCCGGGCTGCACCCTCGATCCGGTAGTGAGCTGACAAGATTTCCGCCGGTGAGAGATCCCCACCCGCGCAACCGTGCCCTGCACCCGCTCCCGACACCTTCTTGGCCACGAAACGCACCCAGTTTGATGAGCACAAATCGTCCCGGAGGCGACCCCACATAGTGTGGCCGCCGATAGCCATATGTCAGCACATCAAGTTAGATCCCCAGCCTCAGGTCCGTTGCGCAATGGTTCATATGCCCGTCACGCAATCGAATTACGCTGCTGTGGTACGCGTAAGTTACAAAGACGTACGCTCAGGCTACAAAGGCAGGGGCCCACAACCGGACACCCGAATCGGCAGTCTAAAGGGTCCGTTTTGCGCGTGTCGAGCAGAAATTTTTTGCGCTGCAAAATTACTAGCTGCTGAGAATTTGTAGCAAATTAAAGCGCTTAGCGGCAGCCCTTGCGCAAGACGTTGCGCAATGAGTGTGACTCTGGTGCAACGCAAACTACAAAAACGAAGCGTCAGGCTGTCGCGCGCTTCTCCCGTAGGCCCATGCGCTGCAGTCGGCCGATGACCTCGTCGCAGAAGTAGGGCAACTCATTGATGTAATTGACGAGCGAGATGCCGA
>JASHVC010000604.1 GCA_030039655.1 Xanthobacteraceae bacterium
CGTTGAGCGGTGCGCTCATCAGCTTTTCGCCGTTCTGAGCGGTGACGTCGACGAAATAACCGAGCACGTTGTTGTGCCGGATTTTCAGCGAACGCACGCCGGTGGTTTCGGCGTAGCGAACCTGCAGGGCGGCGATGACGCGGCGCGACTCATCACGGAGCGCGCGCGCTTCGTCGAGCGCGGGTTCATAGCCCGCGCGCACGAAGCCGCCATCGCGGCGGAACGCCGGCAGCTCTTCGGCCAGCGCTCGTCCAAGCTCGTCCGCAAGAGCACGATCGGGCCGGCGCAACGATCCGACCGCCTGAGTGAGATCGCGCGGAACGTTGGTGAGCGCCGCCAGCCGCGCCGAAAATTCGACCGCGGCCAAAATGCCGTCGCGGATGGCGGCGAGGTCGCGTGGTCCGCCGCGGCCGACGACAATGCGCGACAGCGCGCGCGCAAGATCGGGAACAGCCTTGAGGCCCTGGCGCAAATCGTCGCGCGCGCCGCTGTCATCCACAAAGGCCGCGACGGCGTCGAGCCGGTGCGCGATCTCCGCCGGATCGGTGAGTGGCGCGGCAAGCCGCTGCGCCAACAGCCGCGAACCGGCCGCCGTGATGGTGCGCTCGATGGCGGAGAGCAGCGAGCCGCGCCGTTCGCCCGAGATCGTGCGTATCAGTTCGAGATTGCTGCGCGTCGCCTGATCGATGGACAGCGTCGCGCCGGCCGCCTCGCGCACCGGCGGCGACAGCGGCGGGCGTTTGCCAAGCTGCGTGCGCTCGATGTAGGTGACCGCGGCCGCTGCCGCCGTTAATTCGACGCGCGAGAATGAGCCGAAAGATTCCGACGTTGCCACGCCGAAGAACGCGGCAAGCCGCCGTTCCGCGGTCGCGCCATCGAACACGTCGCGAGCGAGCGGCGTCAGAGCTGGCAGCGCGTGCCAATGAGCCGTGAGCTCGGTATCCGCATAGAGCGCGTCCGACACGATGATCTCGCCGGGCTCGATGCGGGCGACTTCGGCCGCGATCCCGCTGCGCTCGCACTCGGCGACACGAAAGTCGCCGGTGGAAATGTCGATCCAGGCGAGCGCGAAGCGGTCTTCAGTCGACGAGGCGCGGTTGCGCGCCAGCGCCAGCAGATAATTGTTGCGCTTGGCGTCGAGCAGCGAGTCCTCGGTCAACGTACCGGCCGTGACCAGCCGCACCACGTCGCGGCGCACCACGCTCTTGCCGCCGCGCTTTCGCGCTTCGGCCGGATCCTCAAGCTGCTCGCACACCGCGACGCGGTGGCCGAGCGCGATCAGGCGATGCAAATATTCGTCGGCGCGCTCGATCGGCACGCCGCACATGGGAATGTCGCGGCCCAGATGTTTGCCGCGCTTGGTCAGCACGATGCCGAGCGCGCGGGAGGCGACTTCGGCGTCTTCGAAGAACAATTCGTAGAAGTCGCCCATCCGGTAGAACAGCAGGCAATCCGGATTGGCGGTCTTGATCTCAATATACTGCTCCATCATGGGTGTTATGCGCGCCGCGGTCTCGGTTGCGGGACCGGTCGCGTCGGGCATGATGGGATGGGCTGCGTCCATGGCGGCGGACGCTAGCAAAAAACGCGACGGAAAGGGCCGAAGAGATGGGAAATAGTCTTTTGCTTGTGGGTAGCGTGCCGCTCGATACCGTCGAAGAGGTGATGCGGACGTTTGGGGGCGCGCTGGCGCCGTATCTTCCGGCCGTGCCCGACGGCGAAGTCGGCGAGCGGCGTTCCTGGGTGAATAGGCTCGGCTATCAGATTTTCAACGGCCATCTCGATCTCGATACGATCCGTCGGCCGAAGCCGATCGACGGCGTCGAGCAGTTGCTGCCGCGCGGTCGCGACGATTCCTGGCAGTTCAAGGTCAAGCCGGGCATCGAGCGGGTGCGGTTCGGCAATCCCGGTTCGCGCCTCGGCTACGCGCGCGACGCGATCAATTCGTATTTTGTGTTCCGCACCCTGCGCGAAAAGGGGATCCTGCCGCCGGGCGTGCGGTTCCAGATTTCCATTCCGATGGTCAACAGCGTCATCCGGCCGCTGTACTTTCCCGATCCCGCGGATCTTCCGCGCATCCGGCCGGGCTTCGAGGCGGCACTAGCGGCCGAAGTCGCCGTCATCGCCGCCAAGATTCCGCACGAGGACTTGGCGATTCAGTGGGATTGCGCGTGGGAACTACAGGCCGTGTGCGGCGCCGGCAAAGCGGTGCCGTCGGAATTGGAAGTGAAGACCCACGTGCCGCCGATCAGCCGGTTATCGAATGTCATTCCGAAGGATGTGGCGCTCGGTTTCCATTACTGCTTCGGCACATTCGGCGGCTGGCCCGCGTTCGCGCCTGACGATCTCAGCCGCCCGGTCGAACTGATAAATGCGGCGAACGCCGCCATCGATCGCCCGATCGACTGGATTCATATCCCGACGCTCGATCGTTCCGACGACGCGTTCTACGCGCCGCTCGCGAAGCTTAATGCCAAAGGAGCGCGTGTCTATCTGGGCGCGATCCACACCATGCAGACCTTAAAACAGCGCGTCGGCGCCGCGCGCAAATTTCTTCCCGACTTCGGCCTCGCGGCCTATTGCGGCTTCGGCCGCACGCCGCCGGAGCAGATGCCGCGAATCCTGCAGGACCATCTTGAGGCGGTGAAGATCGCAGGGCTGGCGTGAAATGACTGTCCTCATCCGCGAAGGCGGATGATCCAGTACTCCGACACGTCGCGGCGGCTCTCAGTGCTACCGCGCCTGCGGTGATTACTGGATGCCCCGCCTGCGCGGGGCATGACAGCAAACTACGTGCGAGCGGTGAATCTACTTCACCAACTTCTTGCCGGTGACCGCTTCGAGGTTCTTGTAGAAAACCTTGTCGCTTGTCGCCTTGTCCATCTTCAGCGATTCGAGGATACGCAGCGTCTCGCGCGGGAACATGGTGCCACCCTCGGGATCGAACGGGCAGTCGGA
>JASHVC010000605.1 GCA_030039655.1 Xanthobacteraceae bacterium
CGAAGGTGAGCGTGGCAGACCACTTGGCGCGCCAGCGACGAGCGGATTTGTTTCTCGACACGTTGCCGTGTAACGCTCACACCACGGCGAGCGATGCGCTCTGGGCCGGGCTGCCGGTACTGACCTGTTTGGGCGCGACCTTTGCGGGGCGTGTTGCGGGAAGTTTGCTCAAGGCGATGGGGCTCGATGAGTTGATCGCCCCCTCGCTGCAGGAATACGAGGCCTTAGCGCTGAAGCTGGCGCAAGATCAGGCCTGCTTGGCCGCGATCAAGGACAAACTGGCGCGCAACCGCGATACGTCCATCCTGTTCGACACTAAGCGCGCCACGCGCCACATTGAATCCGCTTATCTGGCGATGATTGATATCTTGCGACGCGGTGAAAGTCCGCGCAGCTTTGCCGTCGAACCGGCGTGATGATGCCTGACGACCCCGAAAAGCTTTTGGCCATCGCTGGGATGGATTTCAAAGCGAGGCGCTTTGCCGACGCGCGCCGCGCCTACAATGCGGTGTTGGGCCGGCGGCCGAACGACGCCGATGTTCTCTACGGTCTCGGCGTCACCGAGGTCGAGCTCGGCCGCGCCGAGGTCGGCCTGCCGCTGATCGAGCGCGCGATCGCCGCCAAGCCGGAGCGGGCGGACTTTAATGTCGGTCTCGCGGTCGCGTACACGCGCCTCAACAGATTTGGCGCGGCGCTGAAAAGCGGTGGCCGGGCAGTCGCCCTTGCACCGGCCAACACAGAGGCTTTCGGGACCCTTGTGGCGATTGCGCTGGCGTCCGCAAAACGGGGGGAGCGGTTCGACCCTAACCCTACGCCGCGGGCTGAGGAGAAGGACGGCCGATCGGTTTCCGTTGTGGTCTGCAGCAGAGAAGAGGCAAAGGGCCGACGCATTAGGGCGCACTACGAGGCCCTTTTTGCGGGCCGCGATTTTGAGATCATCCAGATCTACGACGCGCGCTCTCTTTGCGAGGCATACAATCGCGGATTTGCCCGCACGTCCGGCGAAGTCGTGATCTTTTCCCATGATGACATCGAAATCGTCTCGGACGATTTCGCCGGCCGGCTGCTCCGCCACCTATCGTCGAGCGATGTCGCCGGCGTTGTCGGAACGACGCAACTTGCCGGAACGTCCTGGATCGCCGCCGGTTGGCCGCGCCTGCATGGCTGCATCGTGCACCCCAATCACAGCAGCCCGGGATTGGCTTTCGACTGCTATGGTCCGCGTCCGCGTGATCCCGTACAGGCGGTGGATGGCGTGCTGATCGCGGCCAACCGCCGGGTGTGCGAGACAATCCGGTTCGACGAAGCGACATTCGATGGATTTCATTTCTACGACCTTGATTTCAGCTACCGCGCCTTCCTCGAAGGGTTCCGCATTGCGGTCGCGTGGGATGTCCTTCTCCTTCACAATTCCGTCGGACGCAGCGACGGAAATTGGCAGAAGTACGCGCAATTGTTCCTAGCTAAGCATGGAAGCCGTATGACGCTGGCGACGCGTTCTCCCATGGGGACATGGCCATGCATTCCAATGGCTGAACAAGCCCACGCGGTCGCATTACATCGCGCCATGGTGTTTGCACAGGATATACACTGAAAGGCGCCTGTGGAGCGGCTGGCAATAAAACCGGGGCTATGATGGCATCTCCCGCGGACGAGACCCTTCGGCGCGCGGTCTCGGCCATGCAGACTGGACAAGCCGAGGCCGCGGAGCGCTTGTTCAAGCGCGCTCTTCAATCCGCCCCTAATCATCTCGGCGCGCTGAATTTGTTCGGCGTTTTTTTGACGAGCCGCGGTCGGTTTGATGAGGCCGAACGACATATCCAACTGGCCGTGAAGGCGGGCCCGGCGTCGGATGCTACTTTGTACAATTATGGAGTGGTTCTCAAAGCTCTGAAGAGACCGGCTGACGCATTGGAAAAATTCAGCCAATCTCTGCAGATCAATGCGTCCGTTGCGGAAACCTGGAACAATCGCGGCACAGTTTTCAACGATCTGAAGCGTTACCGCGAGGCGATGGCCGATTTCGACCACGCAATAGCGCTCAATCCCAACTTCGCCGATGCGTTCGTCAACAAGGGCAATACGCTCGCCGAACTCAAGTCATACGAAGAGGCGCTTGCCACCTATGACCGCGCGTTGGCGCTGAATGCCAATCTACCAGCCGCGTGGCTCGGCCGCGCTAAGGTTCTCTCCGAGCTAAGGCAATACGACGACGCCTTGGCCGCATGCGGCCGGGCGCTGGCGTTGAGGCCCGATCTCGCCGAAGCGTGGCTTGGCCGCGGCAACGTCTTTTACGAGACCGGTCGATACGACGACGCTCTGGTCGCTTATGACCGGGCGGTGGAGCTGAAAAGCGACCTTGGCTTTGGGTGGCTGGGCCGCGGCAACGTACTGGCCGACACCAAGCGGCACGCCGACGCGCTTGCCGCGTACGATCGGGCACTGGCCTTAGACTCCGATCTCGACTACGCCCAAGGCGCGCGCATCCTGTCAAAGCTGATGATCTGTGACTGGGCGGATCTTGACGCCGAGGTCGCTGGGCTCCTTACAAAGCTGAGAGACGGTAGACTCCCGAGTGCGCCATTTCCGCTTCTCACCACAACCGCATCGGCGGCGGACCAACTGCAATGCGCGCGGCGTCATCTGCAGGATCGGCCTGCATTTTCGCCACTTTGGCGGGGTGAGGCGTATGACCACGATCGCATTCGCGTTGCCTATCTGTCGGCCGATTTTTACGAGCACGCGACGGCGTTCTTGCTGACTGGCTTATTTGAACGCCACGACCGGTCTCGCTTCGAAGTGACCGGCCTGTCGTTTGGCCCCGGGCAGAATTCGCCGTTGCGGCAGCGCATTGAGGGAGCCTTCGAGCGTTTCGTCGACGTTCGGGATAAGAGCGAACAGAAAATCGCCGAGCTTGTCCGTGCGCTTGAGATCGATATTGCGGTCGATCTCATGGGGTTCACCAAGAACAACCGGCTTGGCGTATTTGCGCGCCGCCCGGCGCCCGTTCAGGTGAATTATCTTGGCTATATCGGCACCATGGGTGCGGACTTCATCGACTATGTGATCGCCGATGAGATCGCGCTCCCGTTCGATCAGCAACCGTATTTCGCCGAGAAGATTGTGCACCTCCCCGGATGCTTCCTGGTTACCGACGATCGGCAGGGGATCGCCTCGCACATGCCGTCGCGGGAGGAGGTGGGACTGCCACCGGACGGCTTCGTGTTCTGCTCTTTCAATAACAGCTACAAGCTCGCGAAGCCGGTCTTCGAGGTGTGGATGCGGCTTCTCGATGCCGTTCCGGGGAGCGTGTTGTGGCTCGCGGAATCCAATCCCGACATGGCCGTCAATATGCGCCGTGAAGCACAGTGTCGGGGCATTACGCCCGAGCGCTTCGTCTTTGCGCCGCGCGTACCGTTGCCGCAACATTTGGCGCGCCAGCGGTTGGCCGGGCTGTTCCTCGATACCGTGCCGTACAACGCGGGCGCGACAGGGGTGGCTGCGCTGTGGGCGGGCCTTCCCGTACTGACCATGCTGGGGCAGACGTTTGTGGGCCATATGGCGGCGAGCATGATGCATGCCGTGGGCTTACCCGAATTGATCACGCACAGCCTTGAAGACTACGAAGTACTCGCGCTGAAGCTGGCGCACGATCCGGGCCTCCTCTCGGGCATCCGGCAAAAGCTGCAGAACAATCTGCGGGTCTCGCCGCTGTTCGACACAGATCGCTTTCGCCGCCAATTGGAACAGGCCTATGGCACTATGGTCGATATCCAGCGGCAGGGGCAGCACCCGCGCAGCTTTAGTGTTGAACCGGAATGACGCGAATTTGCCTCGGCGCGCTTGTGGCACAAGTGCGTGTCTCCTGGCCATGATTGCACTTTTCAAGTCAGCATAGCATTCTCAAGCGAAATCCCCGACCATTCAGGCGAGGCGACGACGAAATGCGGATCGGTCTTGCTCGTAGTCTAACGGACAGTATGTCGGGCGGTGTTTTTCAATATGAAATTGTGCTTCTCAAAGCGCTGGGCGAAATTGCGGCCAATTTCCCAGAGGAACTTGTCTATCTGTGCTACCATCCAAACGACCTTAGCGTTCTCGCGAGTACCAGCGGCCTTAGTTATCGTGGGATCCGAGTACTACCTGTCGGTAAGCCTGCCAACGCGCAAGCGGTGCCGCCTGAAAAGTACCTTGCGCAAAAGCCAGTAGCGCCTCCGCCTCTCGACCCGAATGACGTTAAATTCAACTATGCGGGCGGCGACGGGCTTCGCCAGGACGGCGTCGAGTTATTGTTCTTGCTAAGTCCCAACCTTCCGGCATTCAGCTTTCGCTTGCCGTATGTCGTCCCAATTTTTGATCTCAATCATCGGCTGCAGCCCGAATTCCCCGAAGTAAGCGCCTTCGGTGAAACCAACATCCGCGAGCATTTTTACATAAACACGTGCCGGTTCGCGACTTTGGTTTTGGTCGATTCCGAAGTGGGCAAGTCCGACGTGCTCCGCTTTTATGGCGATCTTATCGACGAGGATCGCATTCGCATCCTGCCGTACTATCCCCCGATCAAGGACAGGGCGATGCCGAGTCCGCAAGACCTCGATCGCGTTCGCGCGAAGTACAACTTGCCGAAGCGCTATTTCTTTTACCCGGCACAATTTTGGCCACACAAGAATCACGCGTTGGTCGTGCAGGCCATAAAGCTCATTGCCGACCAAACTGGCGAGGTCGTGCCTGTTGTGTTTTGCGGCGCGTACTGGACGTACATTATGGCGTCGAATTTCAAGGAAGTGATGGCGCTGGCGGCGAAGCTGGGCGTGGCCGACCGCGTCCGCTACCTTGGCTCGGTGCCGGACGAGGACATGGCGGCGCTCTACACACTGTCGGCGGGTCTGGTAATGCCGACGTTCTTCGGACCGACAAATATTCCGCCAATTGAAGCCTGGCACTTCGGTCGTCCGGTGATAACGTCCGATATAACGGGAATGCGAGAACAGGTTGGCGACGCGGGCCTGCTGGTTGATCCACGATCGCCGCAGGCTCTCGCCGAAGCAATGACGCGGCTTTGGTCGAACGAGGCCTTTTCGTCGGAACTGGTCGCGCGTAGCCGAGTGCGGCTCACGTCTTACAACTGGAACACGTTTGTCGCCGGTGTGGTCGCGATCCTGACCGAGGCGGCCGCGCGGGTTCGCGCCGGCCGCACGCCAAGATATCCGGGCGATAGCGCAACGGTAGTAGCGACGGCAATTCGCACTTGAATGCGATTACTGTCGGCTGCTAGAAGCGGCGCCGGCGGCGTAATGGCGTTGCGTTTCGCGTTTGCCGTGTTAGCGCACAACCGTGGGGCGTCAATTGCAAGCGGTTACGAGCCTTTCCGCATTTCCAAAATCCGGCGTGACTTATCTGAGCTTTTTGCTCTTCTACAGCCTATTCTCCGATGACTGTGATATTCATGACCTCGAGCGAAAATATATTCTCGACATACACGCCTATCCAAATGCGAATTTTTCCGATCCGGGCGGGCCACGCTTGATCAAGTCGCACTTTCCCTACAATCCGGCGATACCCGCTGTCCGTTTGTCAAATAAGGCCGTTTATCTGATCAGACATCCGATGGACGTCATGATGTCGGCGTGGGATTTCGGGCACCTGATAAAAGGCAGTGTGCATGACACTCAGTCGCCGGCGTTTC
>JASHVC010000606.1 GCA_030039655.1 Xanthobacteraceae bacterium
CTCGCTTCCGTCGCCGCCATCGAAATCGGTCGTGGCGACGGCCACTGAGCGCCCGTCCTTAAGCACGACCTCGATCCGGCAACTGGCGTTGTGGCCGACGGCAAGCGAGCCTTCATAGCGACGCAGCTCGACTCGCTTGCACAGATCAAGGATCGCAGGATCCTGCTGCGGGCCGTCGAGAAAAGCTCGGGGATCGGCCGGATCGCGAAACACCGCCAGCGCCACGGAAAACGGCACGCTGTACTGCGCGGTGCCGACATCCTGCGGCGCGCGCTCAGCGTGATGCGACAGTACCTTCTCGGAGGCTTCCACGACGATCTTGCTCACATCTCGCGGACCGAACCCGTGCTCGCGTTGCAGCCGCCGGATCGCCCGCACGGGCGCCTGCGCGGTGACGTGGCAGGGAAACATCTTGAACCAGATATTGAGGCTCTCCCAGCGCGTACCGAGACCGTCGGTCAGTAATTTCGCATCGCCATTGCGTGCATACACATCGAGATAGCCGAACTTGCCTTCAAGCAGCACGTCCGGTCCCTCAAAGCCGCGCTCGGCGAGATACGCGGCGGTCACGCCGCCTTCGGCGGCGCGGCCCATATGCAGCCGCTTCACCATTCCGCCGTTGCCAGCCTTGGCGAACGCCAGCAATCCGGAGCACAGCGATCCGCCGATGCCGATCGCCATCGCGGTGCGGTGTGCGTCGTGGTTCATGATCCGGCTGGCGGCGATCGCCGCGCCGAACACGCCGGTCTGCCCGGGCGCATGGAAGCCCATCAGCTCGCTTGTTTGTTTGGCGGCAAGCCCGGTGCGCAGCATGCACTCGTTGCCGGCAACAAGCGCGGCAAGAAAATCGCGGCCCGTCGCGCCGTATTCTTCCGCCACCGCCAGCGCGCCAACCGTCGCTGTCGAGCCGGGATGAACGCCAACGCTAGGCTGGCGCAGATTGTCGAACTCGAACGCGTGCGCGAATGTGCCGTTTGCGAGCGCCGCCGCAGGCGCGCTGGCGCGAGGAAGCTGCGCGGTCAGGATCGTGCTGGAACCTTGAGGTCCGACGTGGCGCGCGAAATTCTCGACGCTTTTGCTCCACGGCAGCGTGCTGCCGAAAAGGCTGACCGCCACGGCGTCGATCACGCACGCCTTGGTCATAGCGATCACCGGCGCCGGAATATCTTCGTAGCGCAGCCCCGCCGCAAACTCCGCAAGCGCCTTCGTCTCGCCGGCCATTGTGCCTAATCACTTCCCGGGCGGCTTGGCGGCGAACTGAGAGCCGCGCACGCAGAGGCGGCCGCGCGGGTCCTGCCAGAGCTTCTCGGTCGCGTGCAGATACCCGATGGCGCGGGCCACGGTATTGAAATTGAAGCTTGAGAATTTCTCCGCCACGTCAGTGTAGTACATGGGTTGCTTGGCGATCTCGTCCATGATCTTGGCGGCCAGCGCGGCAATGGCCTTGTCGTCGCCGGCGTCGCCCGCCGCGTCCTTCTTACCCTTGACGTAGTCGCCGATCTTGGCGCTTTCGGCATACGCGTAGGTGATGCGCTCGTAATATTCGTGCGGGATGCTTTCCGGAATCGTCGCGTCGATGCCGACCTTGGCGCCGGTCGGCACGACGCCGTAGCCCTGCGGCAGGCTCGGATCGAGTGGCTTGGCGCGGGCGTTGGAGACGATCATGACGTCGCGGTCGCCCTGCACGCGGGTCGCGATGGCCCATTCGACTTCGGCCGGATCGTTGACGTCGATGTCGTCGTCAACCACCACCACGTGTTTCAGATCCATCACCGACAGCGCGGCAAGCAGCGCGTTCTTGCCCTCGCCAGGCTGTTTCTTGATCGAGATCACCGCGTGCCAGAACGCGCAGCCGCCGAGCGTGACGTTGATGTCTTTCACCTGCACGCCGGCGGTGCGCAGCGCTTGGCGGATCGCCGCGTAGCGCGTGGGCGCGGCGAGCCAGGTGTTCTCCCACGGCATGTGCAGATTGTAGTAGACCGCGTCCTTGCGCATGGCGATCGCCTTGATGCGCACCAGCGGATTCCAGTGCAGCCCGCCCATGAGCCGGGTGAACTCGCCGAAGCGGCCTTCGGGCCAGGTCCAGCCCGTCGGCAGCACTTCCGCCTCGAGCACGATCTCGGCATCCGCGATGTACGGCACATCGATGGTCGAACACGGCGCGAGCGCCACCGGCTCACCGCGGATGCCGCCGGCGATCGCCATCTCGTCGACGCCGAGCGGCGCGCGATAGCCGGAGCCCGTGATCTCGATGGGATGCGTGCCGATGGAGATGGAAATCGGCAGCGGCTCGTTGCGGGCGAGCGCGCGCTGCACGAACAGCCGCATGTTGTTCGGCGTCACCAGGTCGATGCCGGTGAGCGCCTTTTCCTTGACGATGAAGCGGTAGATGCCGGAGTTGAAGCCAAGCTCGGGATCGCGCGTGATCACCACGCCGGCGGTGATCATCGGGCCGCCGTCGTAGATCGACGACATGGGGATCGGCAACTTGAAGAGATCGACGTCGTCGCCGACCAGCGTCACCTCGCGCGTGGGCGAGCCATTGACTCGCTTGGGCGGGATCGGCTTGGCGATGGCGGCGGCAAGCTTCTGCTCGATCTCGGCGAAATTCTCGCAGCCGAGCGCCATGGTGGCGCGCTCGCGCGAACGGATGATGCCGGAGACGACCGGCACGTCGTAGCCGATGACGTCGTGGAAATAGAGCGCGGTATCGGACTGGTCGACCAGGGTGGCGATGTGGCGAATATCGACCGGCTGGCGCAAATCGACCAGCTCCCCCTCCTGCCGCAGGCGATCGAGGAACTGGCGGAAGTTTTCTTGCATCGGGAATGATTATGCAGCGGCCAACACGGCGCGCTTTAGGGCCAAAGGCAACGCTATCGAACGAAAGAATGTCTTTGGATAGAGATAATCGTCGCCAGATTCGTCCACGACCCGGATAAGACCATGCTTCTCAGCGCTCGGATCGCGAAGCGCAAGGTAAATCTTTCGCTTTTCGAGCGACGCCAAATAGCCCTTATTATCGATACAGACCACAAACTGCTTCGACGTTTGTTTCGCCATTTCCTCTTACCTCATATGAGATGCTTGATCTTGAATTCCCTGCGCCCGATGCCGGCTGCCTCGTACCAGTGTAACTCGGCAAGATGAACAGAACCATCCTCCAAACGGACGCGAGCAATCCCTTTGCGCTTGCGCCATCTGCCCCGTCCATACACTCTTCGCAAACGTGCAATCTCACGGATTCCGGATCCCGTCGCAAAGGTTTCGATTTCTGAGATTTCGCCTAGAATCTCAAATCTCATAGCTGAATACTGTCAAGGACGTGCTAGGACTTCAATGGCGCGATTGAACTAGCAATGACGTACAAAATGCGAGCTCAACACGAATGAAAGCCCTCGTCCTGCACAAGCACGGCACGCTCGACGAACTCGCGGTTGTCAACGACCACCTGACGCCGAAGGCAAACGAAGGCCATGTGGTTATCCGCGTGCGCGCAGCCTCGTTCAATTATCACGACGTGTTCACGGTGCGCGGCATGCCGGGCATCAAGGTGCCGTTGCCGGTGATCATCGGTCTCGACATGGCGGGCGAGATCGCTGAGGTCGGCGCCAACGTGCAGGGCTGGAAGACTGGGGACCGCGTGCTGGTCAATCCGGTCAACAGGCGCAAGGGCCTGATGGGCGAGATGCTCGATGGCGGCATGGCGGAATACTGCCTCGTCGCCGCCGACCAGCTCGTACGTATGCCGGACGCCGTCAGCTTCGAGGATGCCGCCGCCCTGCCAGTCGCCTACGGCACCGCGCATCGCATGCTCGTAACACACAAGACGGTCGAGCCGGGCGAGCGTGTGCTGGTGCTCGGCGCGTCGGGCGGCGTGGGCACCGGCTGCGTGATCCTGGCGAAGCTGTTGGGCGCCGAAGTCATTGCTTGTGCTTCGAGCCCCGAGAAGCTGGCGCGGCTGAAGACGCTCGGCGCCGATCACGTGGTGAACTATCGCGACACCGACTGGTCGAAATGGGCAGTCGAGAAATATGGCAAGCCGCAGCGCCGGAGCTACGAGGGCGGAGTCGACGTGGTGATCAACTTCACGGGCGGCGACACCTGGGTGCCGTCACTGCGCTGTTTGAAGCGCGGCGGCAAGCTTTTGGTCTGCGGCGCCACCGCCGGCTACGATCCCAAGGAAGACTTGCGCTACGTCTGGAGCTTCGAACTGAAAATCATGGGCTCCAACTCGTTCTACGACGACAATCTATCGGCGCTGATGCAGATGATCGCCGAAGGCAAGATGAAGCCGTTGATCGACAAGGTGCTGCCGCTCGAAGAAGCGCGCGAGGGCTTGCGCTTGATCGAGGACCGCGAGGTCATCGGCAAAGTAGTGGTGGTGCCGTGAGTGATCTAACCCTCGAGCAAATACAAGCGCTCGTCACCCGCGCGCCATTTCATCAATGGCTCGGGCTCACGGTCTTGAGCGTGACCGACGACTCAATCGAGATCAGGGCGAACTTTCGCGAGGAATGGGTGGTCAATACCGAGCGCGGCTATGTGCATGGCGGCGTGCTGGCGGCGTTGATCGATCTCGCCGCCGATTGGGCGATGGTGAAACAGACCGGCCGCGGTGTGCCGACCGTCGACCTGCGGGTGGATTATCATCGCCCGGCGCTACGCGGCGACCTGATCGCGCGCGGCAAGGTTATTCGCGCCGGATCGCAATTCGCCACCGCCGAGGCGCAGATATTCGACGAGCAGGGAAAACTCATCGCCAGCGGCCGCGGTACCTACTTCACGGCGCCGCCAAAACCTGCATGATCGGGGCATAAACCGCGAGGGGGGAAGACCATGAGAACGCTGATCAGCCTGTGGCTCGCCGCCGTACTTTCATCCGCGGCGTTTGCAGCCGACAATCCCGACTGGGCGTATCCGGTGACGCCGAAGCCGGAGGCGCTGGACAACACCACGCCGCTCACCGCGGCCGGCAGCACCAAGCAATACACCGCGGCGCAGGTCGACGATCCGTTCAACCCGCCCGATTGGTTTCCGCAGGATCATCCGGCGATGCCGGAGATCGTGGCCCATGGCGGACCGAAGCCGGCGGGCCGCGCCTGCGCGCTCTGCCATCTGACGTCCGGCGACGGACATCCGGAATCCGCTGGCATTGCCGGCCTGCAGGTGGGATACCTCGTGCGGCAGATGGCGGCGTTCAAGAACGGCGAACGCACCGGCGGTCGCTCGCCCGTGATGGTGGCGATGGCGAAGGTGCTGTCCGAGGACGAAGTGAAAACCGCTTCGGAGTATTTCTCCGCGCTCAAACCGACCGCCGGCTACAACAAAGTGGTGGAAACCGAAACGGTGGTGAAGACCTATGTGGGCCCCGGCGGTATGCGCTTCGCCACCGCGGACGGCGGCACCGAGCCAATCGGCACGCGCATCATCGTGCTGCCGGTGAACGCAGCCGAAGCGAAGCTGCGCGATCCGCGCTTCGGCTTCATCGATTACGTGCCAGCCGGCAGCATCAAGCGCGGCGAGGAGTTGGCGACCACCGGCGGCGGCAAGACCATTCAGTGCGCCATCTGCCACGGACCGGAGCTGAAAGGCCTCGGCGAAGTGCCGCCTATCGTGGGCAAAACCGGCACCTATATATTCCGGCAGCTGCACGACATGCAGACCGGCGCCCGCAAGGGGCCGTGGGTCGAGCTCATGAAGGCGGTGGTCGTGAAGCTGGACGATGCCGACATGATCGCGCTGGCCGCGTATCTGGAGTCCCGCAATCCGTAAATCATGGGTTTTAGTAATCTCGGCGATCTGATTCCCCGCGAGCGCGACCTCTCCAAGGTCGCGCTCATCGATCTCGGCGGCGAACAGAGCCCGCGCGAATTCACGTTCGCGGCAATCGACGAGATGGCGAATGGCGTCGCCCGCGCGCTAAGCAGGCGCGGCCTCAACCGCGGCGATCGCGTCGCGCTTTTGTCCGCCAATCGCGCCGAATACCTAGCCGCCTATTACGGCATCATGCGCGCGGGCTTCGTCGCGGTGCCGGTCAATTTCAAATTTCCGCGCACGACGATCCATTTCATCATCGGCGACGCCGGCGCGAAGCTCGTGTTCTGCGATGCGCCGCGCGCGGCCGATTGCCCACAAGATATTGCGCGCGTGACCTTCGGCGTGGAGTTCGACGCCTTCCTCGATCCCGGCCCATTCGAAGCCGTAGCGCCCGGCAAGGACGAGCCGGCGATGTTTCTTTACACATCGGGATCGACCGGAACGCCGAAAGGTGTCGTGCTCTCCCATCAGAGCCACATCTGGGTGGTAGAGACGCGGCTCGCGCCGGGCCTCGATCGTCATCGTTATCTGATCGCAGCGCCGCTCTACCACATGAACGCGCTGGCGCTGGCCAAGCTCGCTTGCGC
>JASHVC010000607.1 GCA_030039655.1 Xanthobacteraceae bacterium
GCTTTCGTCATCGCATGGCGGGAGTGACCCTTGGGAAATTCCTTCAGCCGTCCGTACTCCCGATAGCCGAGCTTGGCGTAGAACTTCGGTGCCTGAAAACTGAAGCTGTCGAGAAACACGTTGCGTACGCCGCGCTTGCGTGCCTCCGTTTCAGCTTTGTGCAGCAGAGACCGGCCGTAACCTTTGCCGCGGTGTTGTGCCGCGACCCACAGCACATTGACATACATCCAGCCCCAATAAGTCTCGCCGACCAATCCGCCGACGATCTTGCCCTTGTCACGGATCGTCACCGCCAAGGCGCGATAGTCGGATTTTCCAGCCGCCGCTTTGTTGTAAGCCCGCATCGCCTTAAAGAGTTCGCGCTTTGCAGGACCGAGCAGTTTCTCGACTTGCGGCGCGGGCATTCGGCGCAGCCTAGCTCAGCGCGACGTTCACCGCACTTTCCGGCAGCTCTTGTCCGAAGCAGCGCTGATAGAACTCGGCCACCAGCGGCCGCTCCAGTTCGTCGCATTTGTTGACGAAGGTGAGCCGGAAGGCGAAGCCGATGTCGCCGAAGATTTCCGCGTTCTCCGCCCAAGTGATGACCGTACGCGGGCTCATGACCGTCGAGATGTCGCCGTTCATGAAGGCGTTGCGCGTGAGGTCGGCGACCCGCACCATCTTGCCGACGATGTCGCGGCCCTCGGTGTTACGGTAGTGCTTGGCCTTCGCCAGCACGATGTCGACTTCGTTGTCGTGCGGCAGATAGTTGAGCGTGGTGACGATGGACCAACGGTCCATCTGCCCCTGATTGATCTGCTGGGTGCCATGATAGAGGCCGGACGTGTCGCCGAGGCCAACCGTATTGGCGGTGGCAAACAAGCGGAACGACGGGTGCGGCTTAATGACCTTGTTCTGGTCGAGCAGCGTCAGCCGACCGGAGGATTCCAGAACGCGCTGGATCACGAACATCACGTCGGGGCGGCCGGCGTCGTACTCGTCGAAACAGATCGCGACATTGTGTTGCAGCGCCCAGGGCAGAATGCCGTCGCGAAACTCGGTTACCTGCATGCCTTCGCGGATCACGATGGCGTCCTTGCCGATCAGATCGACGCGGCTGATATGGCTGTCGAGATTGACGCGCACGCACGGCCAGTTCAGCCGCGCCGCCACCTGCTCGATGTGGGTCGACTTGCCGGTGCCGTGATAGCCGGTGACGATGACGCGGCGGTTGCGGGCAAAGCCGGCCAAAATGGCAAGCGTCGTCGGCTTGTCGAACCGGTAGTCCGGGTCGATGTCCGGCACGTGTTCGTCAGGCTCCGAATAGGCCGGCACTTCGAGGTCGCTGTCGATGCCAAACAACTGGCGGATCGACACTTTCATATCCGGTAGGCCGGATTCAGTTTCTGTTGCGACAGTCATTTCTCCTCCATGACCTCGGAACGTCGCTGGGTGCGCCTCGGCGCTCCCGGGCGGCCGACGGTCATACGTCGCGATACCTGTAGCAGAAAGGGGCGGTGCCGCGAAAGGCACCGGTGGACCGTCGGGTGATCAGCAAAAGCCGGCGGACTTCAAGTAATTATAAGCCGCAATGATTTCCCGCAACTGGTCCTCGGAACCACGATCCCCACCATTGGCGTCGGGATGATGTCGTTTCACCAATACCTTGAACCTGGTCTTGATGTCGGTCCGCTTGGCGTCGGCCTCAAGTCCGAGCACCTCCAGCGCCCGCCGCTGCGCATTGAGAATCTTGCGTCCCTCGGCTGCCGGACGCGCATGACCATTGCCACCGGCGGTCGCCTCGCCGAACAGGCTGAAAGGGTCCTCGGCCGCCCAGCCAGCGCGGCGGCTGTTGCCGGGCGCAGCACGCTGGCCGCCGAGCGAGCCCAATTTCCAGGTCGGGCGATGGCCGGTGATCGCATCCTTCTGGTATTGCGCGACAGCGTCTTCACTCATGCCGGCGAAGAAATTGTACGAGTTGTTGTATTCGCGCACGTGGTCGAGACAGAACCGCCAATATTCGTTGGCGCGCAGCCGGCCCTTCGGCGCCCGATGGGTGGCCGGCGCGCTGCACTTCGGCCATTGGCAGCCCGGCAGCTCTTCGCGCAGCCTGCGGTCCTGGTCAGGCTTGACCCGGATGCGATCAAACAGCGGCGAGTTCGTACTCATCGTGCATGATTATGCGGGCGAGGCGATGACACCTGCAAGACTTGACAGAATTTAATTTTGCGCGTCGCGGTGAACAAACTTGCAATCCTTGACTGGAGGCGAATTGGTGACTTGCACCTGTTGACCATCCAGACCTCAGCCGCCTTGGGGGTGGCAATCATGCAAACACGCGATCTCATCACAGAAAAGTTGCGTAAGGCTTTCGCCCCAGAGAGCCTGCGTGTGGAGGACGAGTCGCACCAACACGCCGGTCATGCCGGCCACCGGCCAGGCGGCGAGACCCATTTCCGTCTTTATATTGTGTCGGAAGCGTTCCGCGGAAAGAGCCGGCTGCAACGCCACCGCATGATCAACGACACGCTGGCGAGCGAACTTGCCGGCGGCGTCCACGCGCTCGCCATTCACGCCGCAGCGCCTGGTGAAGGGACGTAGCCCGGATTGCGATCGGTGCACCGCATCCGGGAAACAAATCTCACGCCGTCACGCCGTCCGCGAGTACGGTCCGTAGCCGGGACGGTAGCTCTTGTCGTCGAGGAACTGGCTCATGCCCTTGGCGCGGCCACCCTCTTTGTCCTGGAGACGCATTTCCTGGCTCTTGGCTTGTAGGTAATCGGCCGCTTGCTCGTGCGGAACGGAGCGGACGTTCTTCACCGCAATCTTTGTCGCCTTGAGGACTTCGGGGTTGAGCTTCATCAGCCGCTGCGCGAGCGCTACCGTCTCCTCCCGTAACTGGGCGCGCGGCACCGCCTTGTTAATCAGCCGGATTTTCTCCGCGATCTTGCCGTCGAAGGTCTCCCCAGTCATGGCCAGCCAGACGGCGTCGCGCAGCCCCAGCGCATCGGTCAGCGCCTTACTGACGAAGCCGCCCGGCAGAATACCCCAGTTGACTTCGGAGAGTCCGAACTTGGCGTCTTCCGCCGCGAAGGCGAAGTCGCAGGCGATGAGTTGAGTAAAGCCGCCGCCGAAGCAGAAGCCGTTGACCATCGCGATGGTCGGCTTGGGATAGGTGAAGAGTTTCTGCCAGCGCCAATAGTGACTGGCCCAGGAGGCTCGGGCACGCTCGGCGGGCTTGCTGTCGAGCTCGCGGAAATAAAGTTTCAAATCCTGACCGGCGCACCAGGCTTCGCCGGCGCCGGTGAGGATCAGAACCTTGGTGCGCGCGTCGCTTTCCAGCTCGTTGAGCACGTCGACCATGTCGAAGTGCAGTTGCGGACTCATGGCGTTGCGCTTTTCCGGGCGGTTGAGGATCACCCAGGTGATCCCGGCGTTGGCTCCCTCCTCGCGTTCGATCTTGACCGTTTCGTAGACACCGTTTGCCATGGTTTCTTGGTCTCCCTTTTGTGCAGTCACCCTCCACGTCGGGAGGGAGCAGTGCGTCAGCTTGCCTTGGCGGTCACCTTGCGCGCGAGCGGGGTGACGCGCAATGCAGTGATGCGATTGCGGGTCTTGCGCAGGACGTGAAAGCGGAAGCCGTGAAACGTGAAGCTCTGTCCCGGCTCCGGGATCGAGCGCGCTTCGTGGATCACGACGCCCGCGATGGTGGTGGCCTCGTCGTCCGGGATATTCCAGTCCATGGCCCGGTTGAGGTCGCGCACCGGCACGGCGCCATCGACATTCACCGAGCCGTCCGGCAGCGCGCGCACGCCGGGTACCGCGATGTCATGCTCGTCGCTGATGTCGCCGACAATCTCCTCAACGATGTCTTCGAGCGTCACCAGGCCTTCCAGTTCGCCGTACTCGTCGACCACGAGCGCAAACGGCGTCTTGCGATGGCGAAACGCCATAAGCTGCTCGCCGAGCGGCGTGGTGTCCGGCACGAACCACGGCGGCGTCGTCAGCGCCGGAATGTCGATCTTGGCGGCGTCGCCGCCGACTGCATGTAGCGCGCGCAACAAGTCCTTAGCGTGGAGCACTCCGACGATGTTATCGGGCGAGCCGCGCCACAGCGGCAGCCGGGTGACGGCGGCGGCGAGCACCGCATCGACGATGTCGCGGGGCGGCTCGTCGGCGTTGAGCATCACCATCTTGGTGCGGTGGACCATCACATCGGAAACCGTAAGCTCGCGCAGATCAAGCACGCCGCCCATCATGTCGCGATCGAGCTTTTCGACGACGCCGGCGCGATGGAGCAGATCGACGGCGCCGCGCAATTCTTCGCGTGGCGCCAGGATCGATTGCAGCTTGCCGACCGGCATCCCAATGCTACGCAGAATGAGCCGTACCAGCCACTCCACCGCTTTGAGGATCGGCAGGAAAAACCGTACCATCTGGTCGATGGGGCTCGCGACCGCCAGTGCCATGCGATCAGGCATGTTGAAGGCGGCGGTTTTCGGCAGCACTTCGCAGAGCACGAAAATCAGCAGCGTCATCGCCAGCGTGGCGTAGATCACGCCGGCTTTGCCAAAGAACGCCAGCAATAGACCGGTGGCCAGGGTCGTGGCGGCTATATTGGTCAGGTTGTTGCCTAACAGGACCGCGCCAAGGAGCCTTTCACGTGCCGCCAGCAACCGGTTGACGATAGAGGCGTCGCGGTTGCCATGTTTTTCAAGCCGCACCATGGCCGCGCGCGAAGACGCCGTCAGCGCTGTCTCGCTGGCCGAGAAGAACGCCGAAAGCAGAAGGCAAATCACGATCGCCGCGACAGTCAACCAGTCGATTGTGCTCATCGCTCCGCAAGCTTCTCGCTGAGAAACGCGCGAACCTCGGCTTGATCGACGCCGGTTTCGATGAAGGCCTCGCCGATCCCGCGTACCAGAATAAATGTAAGTGCTCCGCGCTTTATTTTCTTGTCCTGCGCGATCAGCATCATCAATTGGTCGAGGGCGAGCGGAGGCCCCGGAATATCCTTGATCTGGGTCGGCAGGCCGACCGCGGCCAGATGGCGGATGGCGCGCGCTGCTTCGGCCTTGGATACGAGTCCTTGCCGCGCCGCCGAGAAATCGAAGGCCAGCGCCATGCCGATGGAAATCGCTTCGCCGTGCAGCAGCCGGTCGGAGAATCCGCACGCCGCTTCGAGCGCGTGGCCGAAGGTGTGGCCGAGATTGAGCAGCTGGCGGTCGCCGGTCTCGCGTTCGTCACGCGCGACGATCGCGGCCTTGGCACGGCAGCTCACCGCGATGGCGTGTTCACGCGCGGGACTTCCGGA